>JBFESZ010000024.1:0-25182 GCA_041548245.1 Sulfurimonadaceae bacterium | reverse complement strand
CTGCTCGTTCTCTTTACTTATATTCCCATGGGCAACCGTCTCAAGTATCTGAGAAGCAATTTTCAAGCGGGCCTCATTCTCTTTTTGATAAAAGTACTTTTTCAGATTATCATTATAGGCACGCAGCTCATCTTCCCTTTTTCGTTTAAAAAAGTAAAAGATAAAAAATGAGATTATACTTAGACTCAAGGCTAAAAAAGCAAACAGAGACATCTGAAAATTCAGTGTATTATTACTTTCCTGAAGTGCGATTTTCTGTTTTATAAGTTCAAGTTCTTTTTCACTGTTTCTATCCAACTCTTTGGCTTTGATATCGTTTTGAAGTTTTTGCAGTTCCACTGCTTTCTCTTTTTCGATAGTAGCCAATGACTGTTGCATCTGTAAAGCGGCCAATTCATTTTCATGCATCACTTGAAGCTTTTTCAATTCAAGCTCTTGTTTTTTCTGCTGTAGTTCAGGAGAGTCTTCAAAAAACTGACACGCATTAAAAGAAAAAAGAGTTAAGATTAAAACCATAGTTGTCAAAATATATTTCATAAATGTATTATAGCGAAGCAATCATACATCTCTTTGCACAATTTCTACACTTTTACTCACTACAGTACAGTAAAAGGAGTTTCCATGAGATTGTTGATGATAACAATTATCTTCACCACTTCATTGCTCGCAATGGATTTTTCAACACGATACGATGTGGATGTTAATATGTTCGGCAAGGTTGGTTATGCAGATCTTATCCTAAAAGAAGATGCTGACAACTATGAGATTAAACTTACAGCGACAACTACTGGTACTGCCGCGACACTAACTGGAAATAGGATAGAGACCTATATTAGCAAGGGGCATATCATCGCAAATAAATATATGCCTGAAACCTTTGTCAAGATCAAAAAAACAACGCGGGGAGAAAGAGTTCAAACCTATCGATTTGATCATCTTAAACAAGAGATCACCCTTATCGAGGAGGAGAGTAAAGTTGTCTCTCGTAAAACATTTGACGCCCTCGCTTTTAAACTCATCGAAAAAGATGTTTTGGAGCACTCCAACTCACGTTCAATACTTCCTTATTATAATGAAGATGATCTCTTAAGCTCATATCTAAATACTAAACAGAGCTGTAATGCACAACATAAAGAGTACGATCTACTTGCTGTCGGAGCACATAATGATAAAAAGAAAATCACGCTCTCATTTCTAGAAGGATCAAAAAGAGTAAAGGCCCTTGATAACTTTTCTAAGAATACCGATAATATCTACAATTTAAAGGTAACACCTATTGATAAAGAGGAGAAAACAGTTGATGTACTCATCGCTTTTGACAGTGATGGTCATATGAAAGAAGCTGTTTTAGATGATGTATTCTGGATTGGAGAAGTCAAAGCGACCCGCGTGTACCATCAAGTCGCCAGTAAGTTCTGATCAGATGTCAAAGCTGATTTGTTGATAATGCCTGTCAAGATCAGATAGTTTAAGAGTGAAAAGTTCTTGAACCTTCGAATGTGTGTCATGCCAAAACATCTCAAGCACAGGGCTGGATGTTTTCATATCCATCTTACAGATACTGCCTTCTAACACCTCTAAAATTTCCAGAACTGAAATCTCTTCAGGTTTACGACCCAAAAAATAACCTCCATGCGCACCACGGATACTTTTCACAAGCCCTGCCTTTCGTAAGCTTGAAAGAAGTTGTTCAAGATAGTTGTGAGGAATATCTGCAGTAGATGCTATCTCTTTTATCTGCAATGGTTTTTCAGTAGAGGCATGAGAAAGTTCATACATCGCCGCAAGACCATAAAGGCCCTTGGTTGATATACCTGCCATTACGCTACCAGTTTTTTATAGATAAAGTAAATTTTGCATCCTACGCAATAGTTAAAAAAAAGCTCCATCAAACTGCATACGACGAAAATTATCGTCACAGCTTTAGCTATATCAAAGAGTTCAAAAAGATGTAAAGCAACCACTGCCCATGAAAAGCCCAGTGCAAAATAAGCTGCCAAACGTTTTGCACCTGCATCTGTCTTAACAGTCTTGGCACGAATCAGCATCTTTATAAGATGGCTGAGCTGATTTATTGGACTGAGTGCTTTATTGATAAAAAGACGAATGATAAGATCAATACCTAACACATAAATCAATAATATTTCTGAAGTAAATAGATAAGCCAAAAGCATCAGACTGATACTTAACGCATTAATACGGATAATAGTTCCATCAATTTGACGAAAAGTTATAGGACATGCTGGTGCCATCTAATCAGCCTTCATTATAGTTTATCAAAATTATATCACAGAATCACACCATAGTCAAGTAAACCTATTGTTTTAATCCTTATTATTAATATCAGGATTAAAACAATTACAAGCGCCACCACTTTTTACAAGAAAATATATATCAGAAAAACCCATTATAAGGCTAAAAAATTAATAATCTTTTTCGCCTCAGCAATGTCAAGAAGAATCTGTTCTTTCAAAGTTTCAAAAGAATCAAAGGCACTGTTTTTGCGAATATAATGTAAAAAAGATATCTCTGCTTTCTGGCTGGCTTTAACCTCTTGCTCTAAGATATGTGTCTCTATGGCGAATGAGCCATCTGTGATATGGCGTTGTCCGATAAAACTGATTGAAGGGTACAGGGTATCGTCATCCAGGCGTGTCAGTGTCGCATACACTCCCTCTTTTGGCAGACGGTAGCCTTGAACGTGAACATTGATAGTAGGGACCAGCTTCTCTTTGCCTACACCCTGCCCCGGGACGACATTGCCCTTAAGCTGATAGTTATATCCTAAAAACAGGTTGGCTTGCTCAAGTCTGCCTTTTTCCAATAGATGACGGATCCGATGAGAATGTACAGCTTCGCCTTCTATCTTTATCTCATCTACGATCACAACTTCACCGTCAAAAAATGTTTTTAAGTCTAAACTGGTACATGAGCGTTTATGCCCAAAATGAAAATCAAAACCTACGACGATTTTCTTTAAAGCAGGAAAATCCATTTGTAACTTTTGGACAAACTCTTTTCCGCTGAGCCCTTTGATATTATCAAGCTCAACATAGAAAATGGGATAATGCGTATGCTCTTGACGATGAGTCCCCGGGGTCAAGTCGGCATACCCCGTCTCTATCGCTATAACGGCCCCATTTTCACCAAGTTCTTGGAAAAGATACTGGTGTGCAGCATGCATGCCATCAAAACCGCCCAAGGCAATCGTATCAATTTGGTTAGAAATTGACATTTGACACCTTTATATATTCTCTATTAACACTTCTCATAACAGTAGCAGTATTCAACATTACCCTCTTTTCCAGTAATTGACGATGCTTCCATCAAAATTTTTTTCCATCCCAGCAATGTACATCTATCTTCAAATTTTAACATAGCCGAGAAAACAGCCTTCTTGTCTGTAACCACACCGTTCTTATCACGCTTGACCTCTTTACCTACCTCAAACTGCGGTTTAAACAATAATATCATATATTTGGTGCTTAGTGTGTCAATGGCTTCTAAGATATGATGAAGTGAGATAAAGGAGACATCACATGTAATAAGCTCAAAAGAGTCATCACTTTTAAAATCTCTGATATCCGTATTTTCAACACTATGAACACGAGGATCACTTAAAAGTTTTTCATGCAGTTGTGAAGAGCCTACATCCACAGAAGTCACTGAAGCCACATCATTCATCAATAAGACTTCAGTAAAACCGCCAGTCGATGAACCTATATCCAAAGCCTTCATTCCTTTGACATCAAAAGGGAGCAAAGGGAGAAAGTTTTTTAGTTTATAAGCAGCTCTGGAGACATAGATATGTTCATCATCGAGCTCAATGTTTTCATCTGACACCTTAAACGAAGGTTTGGTAATGACTTTTTTATCTACTTTGACCTTTGAGTCTTTGATCAATTGTTGAGCCTTATTTCGGCTGTCTACAAGATTGTTTTCGACTAAATATTGATCGAGTCTTATCATAAGAGGCTACTTTTTAGTCGAATTATACTCTATATTAATCTTCTTCGATAAAATCTATAGAAAGCGAATTAACACAATGGCGTGTATTCTTAGTGGTCAGACCCTCACCTTCAAAGACATGTCCAAGATGTCCTCCACAGTTCGCACATACGATCTCAACACGATATCCATCAGCATCAGGTATACGTTTGACTGCCCCCACGATATCGTCATCAAAACTCGGCCATCCCGAACCAGATTCGAACTTATCCTCTGAATTAAACAATGGAGCGTTACATTGACGGCAAGTATATACACCTTTACCGTTATGTTTATAGAACTTACCGGAGAATGGAGCTTCTGTTCCCTTCTCTAAAATCACATACTTCTCTTCTGGAGTTAATTCATTATATGCCATGCTAAACCTTTTTTTTGAGCAGAAGTGTAACAAGATTCAATAAGCAAATCCTGAAAAAAAATATTAGATTGAATTGAAAGGATGACTTAATCTTAAAGCAAAATCATTTCTCGCATATCATGCTCTGTAATAGTTTTCACTCCAAGGCTTATTGCCTTGTCATATTTGCTGCCAGCGTCTTCACCATAGACCAAGTAGTCCGTTTTCTTAGACACTGAACCGGACACCTTAGCCCCAAAAGTTTCCAGCATCGTTTTGATATTTCCTCTTGACTCGCTCATGCTTCCAGTAAGAACGACGACCTTTCCTTTAAAGGGGTTTTCGGCTGCTTCGACTTTCTCTTCCTGCTCTTTAGGTTGCAGGACTTTTTGAAGTCTCTGTATATACTCGTCATTGACACGGACAAATTCTAAAATAGATTCTGCCATCTCTTCCCCTATACCATCAATGGCAAGGAATTCCTCTTTTTTTGCATGGACAAAACCAAGGCCAAAATGTTCACATAAAGCTTTGGAAGCGACCTCACCAATATGTTCTATGCCCAAAGCGTTGATAAAGCGCCAGCACTCTTTGCCCTTAGAGTTCTCTATCGCATCAATAAGGTTCTGCGACTTCTTCTGTTTGAAGCCTTCAAGCTCCAAGAGCTGTTCAATACTAAGTGAATAAAGATCAATCACACTCTTGATCAATCCCTCTTCAAAGAGGGTCTCGACGATCTTGTCACCCAAACCGTCGATATTGAGACAAGGTTTGGAAGCAAAATAGATAATAGAGTTGACCACCCTGGAAGTGCACTCGAGGTTTTGACATTTCGTTAATGCCCCTTCATCCAAAAGCTCACTGGAACAAACAGGACACTTCGCAGGACGGACATAAGGGACAACACCCTCTTTTCGATCTTGCGTGATAACCTTGATGATCTTTGGAATGACATCACCGCTTCGCAGGATAATGACTTTATCACCTATACGAATATCCTTTCTTTCGATCTCATCAAAGTTATGCAACGTGGCGCGCTCAACCACTACTCCCTCGATCGGTGTCGGCTCTACCACAGCCACCGGGGTTACGGCACCACTACGACCCACTTGCAGAAGGATATCTTTGATAGTCGTTATCTTTTCGACGGCAGGAAACTTATAGGCAGCTGACCAGCGAGGGTTCTTGACCGTATAACCCATCTCTTCTTGCGCTTCGATCTGATTGACCTTGATCACCATACCGTCAAGCATCATGTCAAAACCTTCACGCTCCTCTTTCATCTGCTCATAGATTGCTTCTATCTCATCAAAATTTTGGGCCAAGGACCGCATTGGTGGTTTACGAAATCCCAGTGTATATACAAACTCCATTCTTTCACTTAACAGCGAAAGCGCAAGCTCGTTCTCGCCTATACCGTAAGGGAGAAAAACCAGATTACGTGAGGAGGTAACGCGTGAATCCAACTGTCTAAGACTTCCGGCTGCAGCATTACGCGGATTGGCAAAAAGGCTCTCTCCCGTTTTTGAGCGTTCAAGATTTATCTTTTCAAACTCATCCTTGAAGATAACCACTTCACCGCGAATCTCAAGTCGTTGCTTATAGTCAATTGACAATGGGATAGATCGTATAGTCTTTGCATTTTGAGTAATATCTTCACCTACAATACCATCTCCCCTTGTAATTGCCTGCATCAATTCTCCATTATCGTAGATAAGATTGAGACTGGCCCCATCAAATTTTGGTTCGCAGTAAAAGGAGATGTTTTCACTTAGTTTGGCTACTTTATCAAGCCATTTTTGAAGGTCTGTGGCATTAAAAAGATCTTCCAAAGACCACATCTTGCTCAAATGGCGAGCCTTTTGAAAACCATCAGAGACCATATCCCCTACACGCTGGGTAGGCGAATCTTTTTGAATCAGGCTTGGGTTTTTTTCTTCAAAGTCCACGGCAAGATGATACAATCTATCATACTCTTCATCCGTTGTAATGGGGTCATCCAGTACATAATAATAGTAGGCATATTTATTTAATGTTTTAATGTTTTCAAGATACTCTTCGTATGTCATTTTATTCCGATTAGTGGGGATATTACTCGCTAGGGCCTGTTTTACAGATTATATCAAAAATATTTTTCAAGTACTTTTGAACCAGGGCTTTTTCTTATAGCTGGACAAGTTTTGCACCAAAGCCGCCCATGTTTTGAGGCGCATCTGAAAAGCTTTTGACAGATGGATGAGCTTTTAAAAACTCTTTGACGGCATAAGAGAGCTTGCCTGTTCCAATACCGTGGTAGATCAGGACTTCATCCCACCCCTCTATCAATGCATCCGACAAAAAGACATCCATCTTTTCAATCGCCTCCTCTGCCCGTAGGCCATGCAGGTCAAGTTTCAATCCGGAACGTTTCTCTTTTTGAAGTGTTACCTGGCTCTTTTTCTTCGCAAGAATCTCTTTGATCGGTTTAAGTTCGGTCAATTTGACCCGTAAACGCATGCCGTCCGCTTCAATCAAAGCCTCTTTAGACTTTAAAGAGACAATGGTTCCCTGCGTACGACGGTATTGGACACTATCGCCTACCTTAAATTTATACTCTGTTTTGACTTTTTCATGCGGTTTGACTTTTGGAAGCTCTTTGTTCGCACGATTTAAAGCACGGTGTAATTCTTTTTGATCCTTTGATTTTACAGCCTCTTTCGCTTCTGAGATAGCTTTTTGATAACTCATTTCTAAGGTATCTTTCTCTTTTTTCAAATCAAGATAGATATTTTCTTTTAGTGCTTTAAGCTCTTTTCGCTCTTCATAGACAGCTTCAAGTTCCATATCAAGCCTCTCATGCTTAAGCTTGAGTTCACGTTCAAGCTCGCTTGAACGTTCGATAAGGGCATTAAGTTTCTCATGATTCTGCCCATAGACCACCTTCGCTTCCTGAACTAGTTTTATTGGAACACCATAGCGCGAAGCCGTCTCAAATGCATAGGACTTACCGATGATACCCTGCAAAAACTCATAGGTCGGTCTTCTGTTGATCTCATCATATACAGCTGCCATCAGTGAGACTTTTTTATTCTCTGCCATCAGTGAAGCTAAACGTTTGTGATGGGTTGTGATCACGATCTTCATGCCACGCTGCATCAGTTCCTCAAGCATCACCTTAAACAGAGCTGCCGCCTCATCAGAATCAGTTCCAAGTTCTATTTCATCCACACCGACCAACATTGCATCTTCACTAAAGAGCTTACTAAAAGAGATCATCCTTCCTGCAAATGTAGAGATATCGTTTTTGACGTTCTGCGGATCATCAATAATCGCTTGAATAGATTTGAAAGAGCCTATGACTGAACCCTTGAGATTAATCGGCATAGGGATCAGATATTTGGCAAGATAAGCAGAAGAGAGAATAGCCTTAAGAAGCATTGTCTTACCGCCTGCATTGACTCCCGTTATCATCAGTACAGGATTACTGAAATCAACACTGATAGACTTGGCGTTTGCGATAGCTGGGTGTTTGAATTCATTTAGTACAATCTTGTCCGACTTATCTGTCTTTATCAGCTGAAGCCCTTTGGCTCGTGAAAAAAAGACCCGTGCCTGATAATGGTCAAAGGTATCAAAGCTCTTATTGATAAAATTTAAAAAACCATACATCTTATGCATCAATGAAGAGAAGGCTTTCGCATACTCATATAGCCTTCCTTCCTTTTCCTGCTGAACCGATCGTACTTGTGATTTTAGTTTCGAGATTGACTCGGGTGAAACATAGAAGAACCCAGAAGAACTTCTACCGACAATATTTCCCTTAAGATGATGGTTGAATCCAGGGCGAAGAAGAAGACACTCCTCTTCATTAAAAAGGTGGACCTGCTTGTCCACAAGGTAAGGTTCGAGTTTTTGCGTAAAGAGTATACGTTTCATACTCGAAGAGAGTTGCTCTTTTAAATGCTTGAGACGCAAATTTATCGCACTTAATTCTTCATCAAGTTCCTCTTTGAAGTTCCCCTTTTCATCAAAGGCAGTATCTATCTCTTCGAAATCGGGATGAACTTCTATTCCATGTATCCAAGAACCCAAAGCAGCTTCGAAATCAAACTTTTGAAGATACCTGAAATAACGCACTATATTGACAAATTGAAATATGTCTTCGAGGTTTAATTGCCCCTGCTTTTTAAGATATGCCAAGGCACTTTTAAGCGGCTTTACTTTTGGAGGCGATTTGAACTCATACTTATCCAATATTGAGATAAGTGTATAGTGACGGTTTTGATCACCTTCGATATACAAAGGTTTTTCACGACTGTAAAAATCTAAAAACTGGGAAAGAAAAGGATCCAGGTCAAGCTGGGAAGAGATGTTATTGTTTACTGACATTGATCAAGACTGATGATACGTCCAAACATTTGACTCTCTTTTTTTCCCAAGAAGGTCTGCGTTCCAGAGCTGTATGAGAATTCAGAGTTATTGACATCGATATTATTGCATGAGATCGTTTTCCCATGCGTATAATTCAACAATACACCTTCAAGATGGACTCTTCGTTTTTCACTGCTCTGATTAAACAGATAAGCGCCCAAAATAACAGCAGCCAAAAGTCCTGAAACAATCAGTTTCTCTCTTAGCGGAATCTCTGTAAAAAAATGCAGGACTACAAAGAGCAGTATGAGAAGAAGAATACCAAAGAGGTATAGCATTATGCGATTCCTCTTAACTGGTAGGTGATATCACCTGCACCGAATCCGACGATAAGTCCCTTGTCTAAAGATTTCACTACCTTGTCATCTTTCATGACCTCTAGGTCATTGTTTGAGCGTTTTACACCATCTGCCATCATTGGAGAGTAACGTTCAAAGTCTTTTTCAAAATTTATCTCACGGACCTTTTCACCTGCCGCCCATACCGGTAGAATAATCAGTTCAGACGCACCCTCAAAGCAGTTGATGAAAGCATCAAGGTTATCAATGGTACGGCTATATTTATGCGGTTGCCAAATAGCTGTAATCTTATCAATTCCCATTAGATCCGCATAAGCCTTTACTGACTCAAGCGTTGCCTTTATCTCTGTCGGATGGTGACCATAATCATCAATTAGAATAGAGTTGTGTTTATTGATGATATCAAAACGTTTTTTGATACCCTTAAAGTTTAGAAGCCTACTGCGTACAGTCTCAACATCTTCCGTTTCAATTGCTGCCAGAATAGCTAAAGCTGCATCAATGGCTATATGCTCACCAAACCCCCATACTTCAAAGGTACCCATATCCAAAAGTTCAAAACGTGTGTGAGGTTCATCATTAATCAGTATGTATTCGATATTTTTGATATCCTTGCTTGGATAAAGACGAACTGCTTCACAATCAAGTGTGGAGAGAAATGGGTCTTCTGCATTAATGACACGCAAAGTTGCAGCATTGATAAAAGTTTTATATGCATCATAGAAGCGGTCAAAGTTATAGTCATAATACTCCATATGCTCCGGTTCAGCATTAGGAACGATGGCACAATAGGGATTTGAATTCAAAAAGCTTCCATCACTCTCATCCGCTTCAAACAGTACAACATCACTTTTACTGTAACGAACATTGTCCCCAAACTCTTTTGATTCCGCACCGATAATAGCAGAACCTTCCAGGGCAGAAGACAAGATAGCTGTTGTTGTACTCTTACCGTGTGCACCACAGACTGCATACACCTTCTTGTTCTCAAGAATTAATGGTAATGCCTCACGGCGAGCAAGGACTTGAATGTTTTTCTCTAGAGCAGCAAGGACTTCCACATTATCAGGACGGATAATGGCAGAGTGTATCACAAGGTCCTGGTCTGTAATCGCAGATGCATTATGCGGGATAGTCAACTCTATCCCCATATTCTTCAGCTTTTTTGTGATCACTGTTTCGGAGATATCAGAACCGCTAACTTCATGACCTTGAGCCATCATAAACTTTGCCAAAGCAGAGATACCGATACCACCGATTCCTATAAAGTGTATTTTCACTTTTGATCCTTTGCCTCTTTTGAGTCTTCTAGCAATTCTTGTACCTTAACCTTAAAAGCTTTGATATAGAAATCGTCCATCTTTCCATTTATTTCACAATAATCATCTAAAAAGCTGTCAATATCCATATGCAAAGAGGCCGCCCTTGCATGAATCTGCATGGCATTGATAAATTCATCATCAGCTGCAATACCAACCAATACCTCAAAAAGAGCCTTTGCATCTTCGAAACGTTTCGCACTGTAATGCGATATCGCATACTCGTACAATGCACGCAGCGTATAATACTCTTGTTCTTCTTGTAGTGAAAGTTTAGCCTTTGTTTCTAACGCATTGGTTAACAACTCCAATGCAAGTTCTAAAATGTTTCCGTATAGCCCCTGTTCAATATCATCATTAAGCGCATCATGATGTGTCTCCACGATCTCATAAAGTGCTTTGATATCACCATGGTGCACAGCTTCAATTGTTCTTTCTCTGATTTGTACTAAGAGTTCAGACATGTTTTGACAGCCTCCATGGCTTGACGTGTTTTTTCTTCACTGTGTACCAGAGCAATGCGGACGTAACCTTTCCCCGGATTGACGCCATGTTCATCATCACGGCCCAAGAAAGATCCCGGAAGCACCTTGACATTATGCTCTTTGTACAATCTTCGTGTAAAAGCAATCTCATCATCAACTTTGAGCCAGATATAAAAACTCGCCTCCGGAATCGCCGTGCCCAAGATTTCGTGTGCGATCTTAAAGTTTCTTTTATAGATTTTGCGGGAACTTTCCACATGCTCTTCATCCAGCCATGCAACGGCGGCAGCAGCTTGTAAAGGCAGCGGCGACGCGCACCCAATATAAGTACGGTACTGCATATATCCTTTTAGTATCTTCGCATCACCGGCAATAAAACCGGAACGAAGCCCCGGTGCAGATGAACGCTTTGAGATCGAATTGATGACCAAAGAGTTTTTAAAACTTGTATTTCCGACATGCACTGCCGCTTCCAATAGCGACGGCGGTGGTGTATCCGTATATATTTCACTGTAACACTCATCATTTAAAAGAACGAAATCATGTTTTAACGCCAATTTTACCCATTCGCCAAGCTCGTCCAGACTGAGTACCGAAGCTGTCGGATTGTTTGGAAAGTTCAAGATGACAAGATCAGCTTCGTCAAGCTGTTCTTCACTCATGGTAGGTTTAAAATCATTCTCTGGTGTAAGGTTGACAAAAACCATCTTTGCTCTTGAAGCGATAGCTGCGCCCTCATAAATCTGGTAAAAAGGGTTTGTAAATGCCATGACTGGATCTTTGATATCAAAGAGTAAAAACTGCGGAAAGTTAAACAAGACTTCACGGGTCCCAAAGCAGGGGATAAGCTGATCTTCTTCAAGATCCAGACCAAAACGTTTTTTGTTAAAGGCCAACATGGCCTTGATCGTCTCGTCTTCACCTGCAGTTTTTGGATACTTCTTTAACAGATCGCTACTGTTTTTCAATGCATCTTGAATAAACGCTGGTGTTTCAAACTGGGGCTCGCCTATCGTCAAGGCAATAAGCTCTTTGTCGGTGTCAGGCTCTATATCAGACAATAGTGTATTTAGTTTTTCAAAAGGGTAAGATTCAAATTGCATTGGGGTATTAACATCTTTAATATTTTTTTGTAATTATACCTAGTTTTTTACAAGAATAAAGCTTCCCCTTAAAACAAGCTTCAAACTCTTCATTATTCTTTACATCCTATAGCTTCCTTAGTAAGATATATATATCATACAACATTTATAACAAAGACAGCAGGCACATGAATATGAACGCCATTGAACTATTTGCCTGACTCTCGCGTGCTTTATAACCATATCATCAAGGAAACACATGTCAACAATGAAAACATTCAACACAGCCTTTTTTTTGCCCTTAGTGCTTCTTTTTCTCAGTGCCTGCAGCAATGAAGAGAAAGTCGTAAAAGAAGAGAAAAGAACCCTGGTCGATCATAAAATCGATGCTGTCAATGAGGCAAAGCAAAGTGTTGAACAGATCAATACAAAAACCACTGTAACAGAGTCAGCTTTAGTACTTCAGACACAGCCGGCCAATGCCTCCAAACTTTACACCAACAAATGTGCCTCTTGTCACGGGTTGAATGCGGAAAAGTCAGCACTCAACACCTCTGCAAATATTTCTCAATGGGATTCAGACAAAATTCAAAACGCTTTACATGGATATAAAAACGGCACCTATGGTGGAAAAATGAAAGCGATTATGGAAGCACAGATAAAACCACTGAGTGATGAGGAGATCAAACAGTTAAGTAACTACATCACCCTGTTATAGCAGCATCGAAAAATGATGAGAAGCTATTTTGAAGCCTTCTCTAAGATAAAACTTGTGAGCTTTAAAACGCTGAACACCTGAATCCAGGTGTATCTGAACACATCCTTCTTGCTTAGCAATCTCTATCAGATGTGCAATCATCTTTTTTCCATATCCTTGGGATCTCTGCACCTCCAATGAGACAAGATCCTCAACATACAAATATCTTCCCCAGGCTAGATTACTTACTATTCGATAACCTGCCAAAGAGACAAGAGTGTCTCCACTGTAAAGATACACAAGAGTATACCCATCTGCAATCTGTTCTTTCACCTGTAATAAAAAAGACTCTTGATTATAATGAGGGCGTAAAAGACTCATTAAAGAGAAACATTCGTTAATCTCTTCATCACTTTTAGCTACATAAAAACCATCTTTGCGCAGACTTCTATCTAAGCCCAAAAGTACTGTACTATCCTCTCCCTTAGAAGCTGTGACAACAATCGTTGCATAATAGACAGCAAGAGATTCTTTATCATCGCAAGCACTGATATATTTAACAATATCATCTTCTGAACAAAGCTTGGTATCAAGACACATCTGAGCGAGTGCTTTTGTAGAATAAGCCATCACTCTGGCTACCTCTTCTCTTCCACTACAAAGATGCAGATAAGAGTGGTTCTCCTCAATCTCAAAGCCAAGTTCTTGTAAGCTCAAATGCACGATTGAACCATAATGTGCTTTCAGACTCCTTTGCTCAAACATCTTACACAACGCACTGTTAACTCGCTTACAAGCCTCAATATCTACTGCCTCTATCCATTTTGCCAAAGTAAAGTCAGGCTCTTCTATGACAAGTTTTCCATGGGGTTTAAGAAGTGATTTGAGTTTAGTGAGAATTGCTTGAGAGTCTTTATTATGAATAAGGACATAGCGAACATGGATAAGATCAAAAGTCTGCTTAATATCAACCTTTAAAATATCTCCCTGAATCAGGCGAAGTTCTTTATCATCAACATAGCTTGTATCCAAGTCCACACCAAAAACAGAGCCATCTCTACCAACCTGTTCTTTCATCCATAAGGCAATCGATCCTGCTCCTATTCCAACCTCTAGGCAGTCCATTCCCTCTTTAAGACCGGATTTCAGCAGATACTTTTTTGTTTTTTCATCAAAAGAGTCTTGAATAAGACATAAGCGTTCATACTCTTTGTCTCTATCTTGCGAAGAGAATAGATATTCAGCCACAGCTACAAGATTGGAAGCCCGAACTTTTGCGTGATAAGCTCACCTTCATCATCAAAGAAAAGATAATAAAGGTAATCTTTTTTTATTTTCAGGCCCGCCAAATAACGAAGCGCAAGGTTTGCTTGTAAAGAGGCAATATGCATCACAATAGGTGCCGCAATACCTGCCGGTGCTTTATTGGAGATCTTAAAAACATCAAAAGAGGACTTTTCAAAAAAGCATACTTGCCCGTTAAAAGCTTCAACAGAACCATATAGCCACGGTGTATTTACTTCTTTGGCATAGGCATTTATTTTTCCACGTGTAGGCAGATTGTCTGTGGCATCGATGATGAGATCGACCTCAATTTTTTTCAAAGCAAAAGTGTCAAAATCACAATCATGGGCAATGGCTTTGACAAAGGGGCATCTTGCCTCTACCACTTCTGCTACCACTTCACATTTTTTCTTATCTTCATCACCCGTTTTAAAAGCGATCTGTCTGTGAATGTTATGCACAGAAACCTCATCGAAATCGACCAGATGAATCTCACCGATTCCTGAAGCCCCCAGAGCGAAAGCCAAAGAAGAACCCAGTCCTCCACATCCAATAATGACAATCCTTTTTGATTGCAGATTCGTTTGGGTTTCTTCTCCCCATAATTGAACCTGACGGTGAAAATACTTCATCATGATCTCTTACCTCTCTTATGAAAATCAATAATATTCAAATTGCCATTAATCCAAACTTACTTCAGATTCAACATATGGCAGTGTAATGGTAAACAGTGCGCCATTCACACTGTTGGTGACGCTCATCTTACCAAAAAAACTTTTTTCGATGATCTCTTTAGACATATAAAGACCTATACCTGAACCTTCAAGCGTAGTCTTTGTAGAAAAATAAGGCTCAAAGACATTGGCTATTTTGTCTTCTTCAATACCTTTGGCATTATCCTCTACTGTTATCTCAACCATATTATCTTTCTCTTTTACCGTAAAAATAAGCCATGGGTTTTGTATCTTTCGTGTTATGACAATGTCTTGTGCATTTTTAATCATATTCATAAAGACCTGCATCATCTCATGACGCATCCCGAAAACAGCATGTTCCTTATCACTTACAAGAGTGGCTCTGATCTTGGCGTATTTCAGACTCCCCTCATTTAGGTTTAATGCACTGTTTATCACCTCTTCAATATTGAAATATTCTTTTTCTTTATTGGGTTTGGAAAAGTTTCTAAAATCATCAATCGTCTGTGACATATACTGAAGCTGTTCGTTCATCTTATTATGAATCTTCTCATAATCTTCTTGCGTGACTGTTTTTAGCTGCACCTTGAAATAAAGGTCCTGATTCAATAAGGAGAGTGCATGCAGAGGCTGTCGCCATTGATGCGCAATCTGCTCAATCATCTCACCCATCGCTGCCAAACGGGATTTTTCAATCATTACCTGATCATTTTGACGCATTTGAGCAAGACTTTCGTTCACTTTCTCTTGCAGAAGCATATTAAGTGCACTTAACTTTTTGATATATTCCATTTCGGACTGTTTTAAAGAATCTGCCAATGCCCATGACAAGAAGATCATCTCCAAAGCTGAGCCAACCTGCTGCGCATATGAGAGAAACTCAAACCCGGCTATCCAGGAAAACTTGTTCATGGCGAAGAGCACGCTTCCCCCCAGAAACGAACCCCAGCCGGCAATATAAAAACGTGCCGGAAAGAAATTCTTCTGATAAGAAATCACCCCTGCCGTCAATAAAATCGGCGGTAAAATCAGTGCCGCTGCTGCAATAAACATAATAATGTCACCATAAGGCCTAAACACGGCTGCAAAAGTCACTAAAAACATCACAAACAATATCACTATAAGGGCTCTATCTATTTTAGGTGAAAACTCTTCTGTCTTTAAAAAGTCCCGGCTGAACATAATAACGGCAATAATCATTACTCCCATCATTGTCGCACTTCCGTGCAAGACCATCCACTCCCATTCTGACCAAAAATATTGTAATCCTATCCCATCCAAGGCAAGCTGATACATAGCAAATGAAGAGATAAAGAGAAGATACAAAAAGTATTTTCTGCTTCGGGTATAAATAAAACTGACAAGGTTATAAAAGAAGATCAGTATAAAGATTCCATAATACAGACCTGAGATGATAAGGAAGTATTGTGTATCAACAAAAAGTTCTTCTGAAGTCATAATTGACATAGGTACTTGCATGGAACTTTGCGTTTTTACACGAAGATAAAGGGTCTGTTTAGCCGTACTATCAATTTGAAAGATAAAGTGACGGTCTTTAAGTTCACGATCCTTGAAAGGACGGAGTTTCCCACTCTTCTTGGATTCCAGTAAACGTCCTCGATCATCACAGATATAGAGGTCAATCTCGTCCAGCAGCGGGTAGCCGACATGCAGCCACCAGTTATGTAATCGTGCATCCTCGTTTAAAGAAAGAGGGATTTTAAACCAATACACTGAAGAGGTGAATCCAAAACTTGCCACCTTTTGCTTATATATTGAAAACTCTTTGCCTTGAACCTCTTCAAGAGTGAGTATTCCCTCTTTGTCTTGTAAAAAAGAGACACCTGAAAGTTCTATGTTTTGATGATCACTGTCTAAAACGGTATCTGCATAAGCCACTGCATTGAACAGGAACAGTAAACATAGAACTTTTATTAGATGATTCATGCTCTTTTCTGTAATGCTTCTTTAAAGCCCCAACCTTTTCTGGCTTCTCTAACTGCTTTTTTATCAAGGTCGATCATTAGAAGCTCTTCTTGATTGCCCAGATGATTTTCAATCTCGCCATTGGGATTGACGACCAATGAATCACCATAGAAGTTCCAACTCAAGTCCCCTTCTACATATTCACCGATACGATTGGCTCTGATAATATAGCAGGAGTTTATAAAAGCTCGCATTTTAATCAGTTCTCGCCAACGTTCATGAGACTCGAAAGTCGAGACACTCGGCAGAAGAACAGCATCCACATTTTTACTCATAATATCTTTCCAAAATGCGTCAAAATGAAGTTCAAACCCTGCCATCACAGCGAATTTGAATCCTTCGATACTAAACATCATGGGTGCTTTCAATTCAGCGATGTCATTGGCAAAAAACTTCTCTTCATTCCAATGCTTATAGTTGATTAAAACTTGCTGGTAGTAATAGGAAACCGACGTGGGAGAGAACTTGACAATAGTTTTATATGCCTGCTTCTTTTTAACAATAACCAATGGTGCGATGATAATCACACCGTACTCTTCCGCCATCGTTTTAAGCATCTTAATATGATGATCGCTCTGCTCTTTTATCATACTTATAGGTGTATTCTCCAACTCTTTGAAGAACCGGTTTAAAAGATACTCCCCAAGTACGACTACCTTACACTGCTTGCTCTTGGCAATACGCAGGTAATAATCGAACTTGGCCGTGGAAAGACCAACAGAGGGAATCTGTAAAATCGCTGCTCTCATCAAAATGCCCTACTCTTTTCCTTGGATTTTTTCGAACTCTAATGTTGCTTCTTCTAATATCTTCTGAGCGTCCTGAAGGGTTTGCATCCCCTCTTTATAAGACTGTACACTCTGATCCAGCGTCAACTCCGGGTCCATCAGCTTTTCCAGGATCTTTTTTGCATTCTCTATCTTATTTTCAAAATCAACAAGATTTGCCTTCTCTTTAGCCATCAAGGGCCTCCTTAATATACTTATCAAACTTGTCAATCTCAACTAAAAAGGCATCATGCCCATAATCACTCTCGACGTTAAGATATGCGGATTGCTCTTTCGGATGAATCTTCTGCATGATATCATAAATCTCTTTGGACTCTTTGGGCTGAAAAAGCATATCACTCTCAAAACTGATCAGATAGAGTTTAGATTTGACATTGGCCAGTGCTTCTTCAAGAGAGTCAAAACCACGGCTCAGATCAAAGATATTGATCGCTTTGGTGATATATAGATACGATAAGGGATCAAACCATTTTGTAAAATTATACCCATTATATTCCAAATAGGACTCGACTTGGAACTTGCCAAAAAGTTCATACAGACCGTCTGTACGCTTATATTCACGTCCAAACTTCTTGTCCATTGAATCGGGGGAAAGAAAACTGATATGTCCCGCCATGCGTCCTACTGCAAGACCGACCAGTCCGTTCGCCACAATATCAGTTGGTTCATAATACCCTTTTTTAAAGCCAGGGTCTTCCAAAATTGCCTCTTGTGCAACTTTATTAAAGGCTATTGCCCATGGACGTGTCATATGTGTAGAAGCCAGAACGAAAACCTTGTTCGCCAGACTTGGAAAGTCAACGGCAGCCTGCAAAGCCTGCATCCCACCCATAGAACCGCCAATAATAGCTTCCAGTTTATAGATGCCCAGACTATCAAGCAAGATTCTTTGCGCCTTGACCATATCCTTGATCGTAACAACCGGGAATTTATAGCGGTAGGGAGCGTGTGTGACATAATCGTTTGAAATCGGACCTGTTGATCCAAAACAGCTTCCAATGACATTGGAGCATATGACAAAATACTTATCCGTATCGACCGCTTTACCTGGTCCGATCAGTCCATTCCACCAACCAGGTTTGTTCTCGTTCTCATACAGACCTGCGGCATGATGAGAACCCGTCAGTGCATGCGTGATTAGTATCGCATTGCTCTTGTCCTTGTTTAGCTCACCATAGGTCTCATACGTAATATCATAAGGCTCTAAGATACGTCCGCTTTCCAAGTAGAGTGGATTCGTAAAGTGCGCTGTGTGTGTCTCTATTTTCAATTACGCTCTTTCTAATGCCTGCTTAATGTCTGCAATCAAATCCTCTTTGTCTTCCAGACCGGCACTGATACGAATCAGACCGGCAGGTACACCGCACTTGTCTAACTCCTCTGCAGAGAGCTGCTGGTGCGTTGTCGATGCCGGATGAGTAATGATAGACTTTGAATCTCCGATGTTCACGACCAATGAGTAAAGCTCTGTTGCATTTACTATTTTCTCTGCTGTTTCCATATCAGCAACTTCAAAACTAAGTAAACCTGAACTCATCCCCTCTTTAAAGTACTTCTGCGCATTTGTATAGTTCCTGTCTGATTTCAGTCCTGGATAATTCACCTTCTTGACCTTAGGATGAGACTCTAAAAACTCTGCAAGAGCTAAAGCATTGGCAGAATGTTCTCTCATACGAAGACTCAAATGCTCCATCCCCTGAATGAACAGCCATGAGTTAAATGGTGAAACAACCGCACCCAAGTCACGTAAAAGGCCGATTCTTACACGTAGAGTAAAGATAGGCAGTGGCACATCAACATAGATAAGACCATGATATGACTCATCAGGCTCATTGAACTGAGGATAGCGAGGATTGTCTTTCAAAAGTTCTAATAGACCTTTTCTCTCGACAAGTATTCCCCCGATTGCCAAGCCCTGCCCTGTCGTATATTTACTTGCAGAGTGAACTGACACATCCACGCCATGTTTGAAGGGTTGGCAAAGGATAGGTGTTGCCACTGTGTTGTCAACAATAGAGACAATTCTGTGTTTCTTTGCAATGGCAGTAATAGCTTCGATGTCGGCGACATCGATACTAGGATTAGTTAAAGACTCAAAGAAGATACATTTTGTCTTCTCATCAACCAACGCTTCAATCTCTGCAGGGTTATGAACATCAAAGAAGCGTGCTTCAATACCGAAACGCTTCAAAGTATGTTGCGTCTGCGTCAAGGTCCCGCCATAAAGCTGAGACGCACAGATAATATTATCACCGGCTTCTGCACAGTTGGCAATTGCAAAGAAAACAGCAGACATTCCGCTTGATGCGGCGACAGCAGCCTCCCCGCCTTCAAGTTCCGCAAAACGTTTTTCAAACACATCTGTCGTCGGGTTCATCAGACGTGTATAGATATTCCCCAGTTCTTTAAGTGCAAAAAGGTTTGCAGCGTGTTCTACATCTCTGAATTCATAAGCGGTTGTTTGATAGATTGGCACAGCCATTGTACTTTGAGAGTCTTTTTCGTAACCCGCATGAAGGGCAGCAGTTTGTTGTTTCATCGTATTCATCCTTTGTTTTCCGTATTATTGTTTAGCCGGATTTTCACTTGACACCCATAATGTCAATTTATGAATGTTTATCGTTTAAACACTCTTTTTACAAAGAGTTTATGTCTAAAACAAACCCTTTTAATAAAGAGTTTTATCGCTTTAACGATAAACAGTGAAAACCTTGTTTTCCATCTAACTGTTTTCCATGATGAAATAAAGCAAGTTAAAAGTTTTTACGCTTTGCTAGTCTCTATTTCCTATTGTTCAGACCTTGCCTAAACGTGATAGTTTGGAGCTTCATGCGTGATCATAACATCATGAACATGAGACTCTTTTAACCCTGCAGCAGTAATCTCTACAAATTCGGCATTCGCCCAAAATGCTGGGATATCTTTTGCCCCACAGTAACCCATTGAAGCACGAAGCCCACCAATCATCTGGTGAACAACATCAGCAATAGTCCCGCTATAAGGCACACGTCCTTCTATACCTTCTGGAACCAGTTTATCAGCAGCTGTACCCTCTTGGAAATATCTGTCCGTACTTCCTTTTTGCATAGCACCGATCGAACCCATACCACGGTATGATTTATATTTACGGCCTTGATAGATCGTCGTCTCTCCCGGAGACTCTTCAGTCCCTGCCAGAAGAGAACCGGCCATAATTGCTGAAGCACCAACTGCCAATGCCTTGGCCATATCACCAGAATATTTGATACCACCGTCAGCAATAATCGGAACACCATATTTAGCACCTTCAGCCGCACATTCATCGATAGCGGAGATTTGAGGAACACCCACACCTGCTACGATACGCGTTGTACAAATAGAACCAGGTCCAATACCCACCTTCACACCGTCTGCACCCGCTTCGATGAGTGCTTTTGTCGCAGCCGCCGTCGCAACATTTCCCGCAATAATATCAATCTCCATCTCCGCTTTAATCGCTTTAACAGTGTCAAGAATACCTTTGGAATGACCATGTGCCGAGTCAAGGACCAAGACATCCACACCTGCATCGACCAATGCTTTCGCTCTATCCATCTGACCAACACCGATAGCCGCACCAACACGTAAACGACCGAACTCATCTTTATTTGCGTTCGGATACGCTACGTTTTTCTTCACGTCTTTGATCGTAAACAGACCTTTCAAGTTACCGTTCTCATCTATGACCGGAAGCTTTTCAATCTTATTCGCATGCATGATGTCTTTTGCATCTTCCAAACTTGCGCCATGACCGATTGTCATCAAAGGCATTGGTGTCATCAACTCTTCAACCTTGATACGCTCATCTTTTTGAAAACGGATATCACGGTTTGTCATGATCCCCAAAAGCTTGTCATGGGCATCAACAACAGGAACACCGGTAATACCTGCTGCACCCATGATGCGACGTGCTTCTGACAAAGTCATCTCAGGATGAACATATACCGGATCTGTGATCAAACCGTTTTCGCTCTTTTTGACCTTTTTAACTTCTGTGACCTGTGCTTCAATATCCATATTCTTATGAATAATCCCTATTCCGCCAAGATGCGCCATTGCAATCGCCGCACGATGTTCGGTAACCGTATCCATTGCCGCAGATATCATTGGAATATTAAGACCAATGTTTTTAGTCAGTTTCGACGCTATACTTACCTCTTTTGGCAAAACTTCTGAGTACTGTGGTACCAATAAAACATCTTCAAATGTCAATGCTCTCTTCTTAATATTCATGATTATCCTTTTAATGCATTTTCAAGGCCAAGCGCCCCGTCAAATAGTGTTTGTTCATCAAATGCTTTTGCGATTAATTGCAAACCGACCGGCATTCCGTTTTCCGCAGTTGCGACTGGAAGCGACAAAGCAGGAAGGCCTGCTAGGTTGACTGATATGGTATACATATCGGAAAGGTACATCTGCATCGGGTCTTCAAGTTCACCTACTTTGGGTGCCGTATTTGGTGCTACAGGTGAAAGGATCAGGTCCGCACTTTCAAAGACTCTTTCGAAATCCTGCTTGATCAGGCGGCGTACCTTTTGTGCTTTTACATAGTACGCATCATAATAACCACTTGAAAGAACAAAATTTCCTAATAAGATTCGGCGCTTCACCTCATCCCCAAAGCCTTTTGAACGACTCTTGATAAAAGTATCTTGAAGGTTCTCTCCCTTCTCACGACGACCATAACGTATTCCATCATATCGTGCAAGATTTGTTGATGCTTCTGCTGTCGCTGTGACATAATATGCCGAAATATCATATTTGGCATCCAGCAGTTCTGCTTCTACAATCTCATGACCTTGCGATTTCAACACCTCGATCGTATCACTGTAAGCCTTTTTGACAGCTTCGCTCGCATCATGGACAAAATGTGGCAGTACAGCGATACGCAGTTTCCGATCCGGATTCAAATTTTCACTTACAGGGGTATAATCCATATCAACTGAAGTCGAGTCTTTTGGGTCATAACCTGCGATCATATCATACAAAATAGCTGCATCTTCAACGTTTTGTGTCAAAGGTCCTATCTGATCCAAAGATGAGGCATAGGCACCTAGCCCATAACGTGATACCCTGCCATACGTCGGCTTCATTCCGACAATACCACAAAAAGCCGCTGGTTGACGGATGGAACCGCCTGTATCAGAGCCCAAGGCAGCGATAGCGATTCCACCGGCCACTGCTGCTGCCGAACCACCAGAACTTCCACCAGGCACGCACTCTGTATTAAGCGGGTTGAGTGTCTTTCCATAATAAGAACTTTCTGTCGTTGAACCCATGGCGAATTCATCCATATTGGCTCGACCAAAAGGTGCAATCCCATGTGAACGAAGATTTGTGATTACCGTTGCATCATAAGGAGCTATATAACCTTGCAGTATCTTTGAAGCACCTGTTACAGACCACGCTTTGACTTGAATATTATCTTTGATCAAAAGAGGGATTCCCTCACCTGATTCTTCAAGACCAACATAGGCGTTCAACTCTTTTTTCGATTCGATCTCTTTTTTGAGCTCTTTACGAAAAGCTTTGATCTCATCAGGCGATAAAGTCAATGCTTCTTTGAGTGTTATCACATCTTTTCCTTTTTACTTTTAATCACATAAAGTGCTATAAATATCATGACGAAAATCAGTCCAACGGTTGCCAAAACAAACCAAAATGGGACTGCTTCACTTAAGGAAGGCATTATGCCATCACCTCGGCACAACGTTCACACAAGCAATCCTCAGCCGCAGCTCTAAACTTCCAACAACGTGGACACTTTGCTTTGTCTGCTTTAAGAATTTTAAAGGTATCGCCTTCAACTTCAAATGTTCCCAGCGCATTCGCCTCATCATGGAAGATCACCTTAGAGACCTGGAACCAGTCTTCAGCATCAACGCGCTCAAGAGCTTTAACCTTTTCGCTTTCTGCATAAATAACCAATTCAAGAGTGTCTTTGATCACCTTCTCCTTTTTCAGGCCATCAACGATAACCGAGAACTTATCCCTTGCCTCTGACATATATTTCTCTTCAAAAAGTGAAGCCGGTGCATCAATTGATTCATAGACCATATCAAAGATATCTTCAGCGTCCCCTCTTAAAACAGAAGGAAGTGTCTCTAAAATCTCATCTGCTGTATAGGTAAGTATCGGTGCAAGAAGCAGTAACAGCGGTTTCAGAATAATTGCCATCGCCGATTGTGAACCACGGCGTGTCTGTGAGTCTTTCGCATCACAATAAAGGCTATCTTTCGTTACAGCCAGATAGATACCGGAGAGCTCGTTGACAATAAAATTGATGATCACACTCATCCCGTGTACATAATTATATTTTTCGAACAGATCATGGGCTTCATCAAAAACAATACTTGCTTTTGAGACGATCCACTGATCCATTGCACCCAGTTCCTCATAGGCCAAGACACTCTCAAGATCATCTATATTTGCTAAAAGGAATCTGAAAGTATTACGAATCTTTCTATACTGTTCTGCTGTCTGCTTTAAGATATCATCCGAAATCTTAAGATCGGTCTGATAATCTGAGAGTGCAACCCATAGACGCAAGATCTCTGACCCATATTCATTAATAACCTTCTCAGGTGCGACAACATTTCCTTTTGACTTGGACATCTTCTCACCTTTGGCATCGACTGTAAACCCATGAGTAAGAATCGACTTATAAGGCGCTTTGTGTTCAACTGCTGCCGAAAGGAACAAGGATGACTGGAACCATCCCCTATGCTGGTCTGAACCTTCAAGGTAGAGATCAGCCTGGTACTCGCCCGCATCATAGTTACGAGACTTTAAAACAGAGTTCCATGTCGAACCAGAATCAAACCAAACATCCAAGATATCGCTTACTTTCTCCAGTTCATCCGCTTTATAACCGCTTCCCGGATAAAGAAGTTGTTCTGTTGGCATAGAGTACCAAGCATCAGAACCTTGCATCTCAAACACCATCGCTATAAAATTAAGGACCTTCTCGTCTAAAAGGATCTCTCCTGTTGCTTTGACACGGAAAAATGCGATTGGTACACCCCAATCCCTTTGACGCGATATACACCAGTCAGGACGGTTCTCAACCATTGAGCTCAGACGCTTGCGCCCTGTCTCAGGATAAAATGCAGTTTTTGCGACTTCGTCTTGAGCGATCTGTCTTAACGTCTTCTGCTCACCTTCTGGAGTCCCATCTACCGAAATAAACCACTGTTTTGTCGCACGGAAGATCAAAGGTGTATGTGAACGCCAACAGTGTGGATACGAGTGCATAAACTTTGAAACTTTCAAGAGCTTATCGCCTAAAAGTTCATTGATAGTCTCATTACACTTAAAGATATGTTTTCCGACAAACTCTTCAGGGTTTGGAAGAAGCTTTTCTCTGACCACTGTTTCATCATAACAGCCTGTCTCGTCAACCGGCATAACCACTTCAAGGTTATACTTAAGACCCACACGGTAGTCATCCTCACCATGTCCTGGTGCTGTATGTACACACCCTGTACCATTTTCCATCAAGACATGCTCACCAAGGACAACCTGTGATGCTCTTCCGTTAAGAGGATTGACAGCATGCAATTTGTCAAAAACTGTTGCATCAAAAGTCTGAACTACTTCGCCTTTAACGACTTCCTGTTCTATCATCTTGCTGTATAGTTTCTCAGCAACGATATATCCGTCTGATGTACGGACATACTTCTCTTCAGGATTTAAAGCGATACCTGTATTTGCAGGCAGTGTCCATGGTGTCGTCGTCCAGATAACCAGGGCTGCATTGCCTTCAATCGACGTG
>JBFESZ010000023.1:0-25870 GCA_041548245.1 Sulfurimonadaceae bacterium | reverse complement strand
ACTAATAAGGTCGCTGGGAAATATATTCAAGCGCTTTGGTTGGGTTTTGTACACGCTTAAAAACACCACAAACAAGTTTTATAAATACAAATCAAATGAAACAGGCTGTGTTTATTGGCTATAATCCTGTGAAAAATAGAGAGAGAGTGTCTCGGATATCGTCTGAAGCCTCTCCAATAAGGACAATGAATCATGAGCCCTTCGAATAAAGAGTTGCAACTACGTAAAACCTGTCAGCTTTATGTCTATGTACTGGTATCACAAGGAAAAGAGGTCCCGGAAGCGGTACAAGAGTGTGCGGATTCGGATGATTTTGATGATCTTGTCGATTGCGTATCACAGCTGTCACAAGAGCTTGCCGACTTGGACAGTGATAGTTTTGAGCAAATAGTCAACAATACCCAATCCAATGAAGCGCGTCAACTTGCGCATTGGTGGGAAATGTATCAGGCATATATACCGGTCCAATAATAAAGATGCAGTCGTTTAAAACTCAAAAAGGTAAAGGGATGAACTATCATAGATCTTTTGTGCTGGATGTGTCTACACTATGAGTGAGGAAGCACTTTTATATATCGAAGATGCCAATAATCGAAGGCTGTATTACCGCTTTTCTCCCGCTACCTTAATCTCAAACTTTGTCCCCTTGATTGTCCTTTTGCATGACGAAGCAGAGGTTGAGAGGGCACATTTTGAATATAAGATGTGGAACGTGCTTACGCCCATCGACAACTTCGGATATGAGCAAAGAGGGTCCTGTTGGCTGGGTGAAAAGGGAGATTTCTTTGTCAAAGATCTCTTGCAAGAGCTGATTAAACAGATCGCTGAAGAATATGAATGTGAGGATCATATCTATCTGTACGGAGATTCTATGGGCGCTTATGGCGCCATCTTGCATGGTATCTTGTGCAAGGCAAATGCTGTGTATGCGCGTTCACCTCGTATAAGACTTGAAGCCGGTAGAGATACTGAGGTGAAACGGTTTTATGAAGCCATCTTTGCCGATCAATCATCAAAGGAGAAGGATTTAAGCAACTTTTTGAATTCTTCAGATACTTTTCCTCTCTTTTACCTCTGTGATGATTCACAGCGTGTAGAGGAAAACGAAGATACTTATATAGCAGAGGAGACTGCCTATTTTGTGCAGGCTTGTAAAAAACATGATGTCAAATATCGTTTAGGCTTTTGTGTTGACTCTCATGAGAATGAAGAACAGACTATTAAAGCGGTACTGGATATGTTAGAACGTGTCAGTTCACAGGTATGAGTGTTACAGCAAAAGAGCGTCCTGCGGTTGCTTTAGACAAGGAGTTTGAAAAAGGCAGGTCCCTTTCCACTGAAAAACCACCCCGTATCGACGTCTTCTAGCTCAGGACAAGCTATGTGTGCGGCAGCGTATAGGTCATTAAGAAGAGTAGGGTCTGTTGTGTCTTGCAGTATGCTTTTTGAATCGAGCCTCTGCCAATGCTGCAAGGACGACACAGAGGTGTCTGCAGAAAACTTCTCTTTACCTATCTTCTGAAGCAAAGGCATGTCAGATACTCTTTTGGGTATATGGAATTCAAAACTCAATGCTTCCTCTTCGAAGGGTTCAATGATTTCACCAAATCCGGAAACATTGGCAGAAGGATAGTTGTGGATAAAAAAGGGTGCGTCCTCAGCAATAGAACGCGCTATATTGGAGAGTTCCTCTGTGCTGAGTATAAGGTTACATGCCTCTTTAAGCAAGTGCATAAAAGCAGCCGCGTCGGAAGAGGCTCCCGCCAGACCGGCCGATACGGGAATATTTTTGGTTACGACTACCTTATGGGTAGAAAAAAACTCTTCAATTTCGGGATTGTTAGTATAGTCCATAAGCGCTTTATAGGCTTGGTAGATAGTGTTTGACTCCAAGGGGATCTGTCCACATCCCTCAATGCTAAATGACTCACACGCACAGGGTGTAAAACTGATCGTGTCATATAAGTCATTAACCCGTATGTAACGGGAAAGTACGGTGGGTTTCTCATCTTGATAACCCGTGATTCTAAAAAACAGAGTCACTTTGGCATGGGCTTTGATACGGTAGCCTAAGGCGTCTTGCTGAATCAGAATCTTTTCTTTGTTTCTCTGTCTTTTATCTGTGATAGCAGGTGTTGTATCGACCTCCCAATATCCACCCTCATCACCACCTTCGAAACCACCCATGATTAAAACCTTCTATTTAAAACTGGAGGATAATTATACAAAAAATGAGGAAACAGAGGTAATGTAATGTGCAATGTATACCCTGTTTTCAGCTTATAGATACAAGTCTATGGTATAGTTCATCAAGGGTATATTGATTGAATAAGCTATAATAAAAGCGTCAGTTATTAATAGGATTGGCGTTTCTTCATGAAAGAGAGGGCTTTTGATGCGTATATTGTTACTGCTTTTGATCTTTTTACAATACGCCATGGCATCGATCATCATCACAGATAGTAATAAAGCAATGACAGACTTCTCTGTTGATTACTTTTATGATGAGAGCAACAAACTACAAGTAGAAGATGTCATAGACCTTGAATTTAAACAAGAGATCCCAAGCCAGTTTACTTTGGGGTATCATGATGGTACCTCATGGTTTAGAGTAAAGATAGAAAACAGAAGCTTAAAAGAGGAGTTCGTCCTCTATTTTACCGAACCTTTTTGGGCTGATTTTGACCTGTATGAACCCGTTGAAGGTGGTTTTATAAAGCAGTGCAATGGTCTGTTACACCCTTTAGAAGATCGTTCCATCAATGACTTAAGCCCTGCATTTAATATTAATATCGGCACCGGTATGTCAAAAACCTATTTTATCAAGGGAAAAACATTGAACGGGCATATCGGGGCATTCAGACTTTATGATCATGAAGAGTATTACAGACCGAGCCGTTTTAACCTTAACATGTTCTATCAGTTTTACTCAGGCATCTTTTTTATCATTATCATTCTAAACGCTTTTCTTTTGATCGAGATGCGAGAACGCATTTATGTCTTCTACATCGGATATGTAAGCTCATTTATCGTTTTTATCAGTATGTTCAGTGGCTCCTACCTTGCTTTTGGAATTCCGGGATGGGATGAAGGACTTCATACTGTCGGTGCTCTCGTCTTGGCATTTTTGACGATGTTCTCCGCCTGTTTTCTCGAGCTGAAAAAACATTTACCGAGGATGTACCTTTTTTTTAAACTGTTGACATATACCTTTATTCTCTTGAGTATACTCATCAGTCAAAATATACCTTATGCGACAGAAGTCTTTAATATTTTTGCTTTCATGGGATTTGTCCTCTTTTTACTATTGGCCCTGAGAATATGGCAAATGGGGCATAAGACAACCCGCTACTATCTAATTGCGCTTATTATCTACATGCCGACGATGGCCTTGATGGCACTGACCTTTAACGGGCTGATCAATAATACTGATTTTACCCGCTACACCTTTTTGATCGGAGCATTGATAGAGATCGTCTTTTTCTCTCTTATCCTGGCCAGAAGGTTTCATACCACTAACAGTGACAAATTGAAATATCATCAGCAGTTACTGGATGAAAAACTGAAAAATGAAGCCTTGTTAAGAGAGCAGCTTCAAGAACAGAGCAGTGAGCTTCAGGAAAAAAACGCACTTTTGCTTAACCAGTCACGGCATGCCGCCATGGGAGAGATGATCTCGATGATCGCGCATCAATGGAGACAGCCGCTTTCGGCCATAACGGCTACGGTCGGATCCCTTCAGGTAAAGATCGGAATGGATAAATATGACAAGGACTTCTTTTATGAACAGCTCGACAAACTAAACAGTTTTTCTCAGCACCTGTCCGAGACAATTGAGGATTTTAGGTACTTTTTTAAGAGTAATAAACAAAAAGAGATGTTCAATCTTAAAAAGACGATTGAGAGCTCATTGAAGCTTACGGAGGGTATCTTTAAAAAAGAAAACATAAAGATTGAGACAGACTTGGATGAGAAGGTAGAGATATCAAGCTTTGAAAACGAGCTGATGCAGGTACTTGTCAATATCTTAAAGAATGCGCATGATGCCCTGGTGAGTAACAAGGTTAAAGAGCCAAAGATCATCATCAAAATGTTTGAGGAGGCAGCAGAGAGTGTGAAGATCATCATAGAAGACAATGCCGGCGGAATCCCTGATGATATCATCGATAAGATTTTCGAACCCTATTTCTCCACTAAATCAAAAAATGGCACCGGTCTGGGACTGTATATGTCCAAGTCCATCATCGAAGAGCACTGTAAAGGTAGTATCGAGGCTGTGAATGTGAATGGCGGGGCGCGCTTTATTATTGGCATGAAAAAAGATTTCGATTAAGAAAGTACTTCAATATCCATAATGTGCGTCTGCTCTTTTTCTTTCATGAGTTCTAAAAAAAGACAGGCTCATGCATCCGTTGAGAAAGATTAACTGAATCTTATGACCTGTATATAATAGTAATACAAAGATGGGATACGGGTTTAGACGTTATAATTAATATAATGTTCACCCTAAAAAAGGTAAAATCACGACTCTTAAAGGATTTTAATGAAATATTTTTTAACGTTTATCGCATTATTAACTACATTTTTTTCTCCCTTGTCTGCGCAAAACAAGTTCTTGAGTCTCGAAGAAGCCTTTATTGTAAAAGCCGAAGTGGTTCAGGACAAAGCCGTTGTCAGTTTCGATCTTGCCTCAGATATCTATGTCTACAAGGAGCAGGTTTCTGTCGAGATAACTCCAAATGAAGATGTTCAAATCGGTGACTTTGTACTGCCTGAAGGGCATGAGCACGATGAGGAGATAGTCTATTTTAACGGACAGGTCCTCGAGATCCCCTTACGTGCCAAGTCGAGCAAGCTTGAGCGTGTGCCTTTTGAGTTAAAGGTCAATTACCAGGGGTGTTCGGAGATGGGTCTGTGTTATGAACCAAGCACTCAGCTGTTTAAGCTTGAAGTCGAGCTGTCTGTATTGGCAAAAGCGGGTGAGAAGAACAAGGTTGCTTCAACTCTTGAGAGCTCGACAAAAAGTACACCTGTAGGTTCACAGAGTGCTGATCCGATCATGAACCTTCTCTCCGAAGGAAACATCTTTTACATCTTGGGCGGGTTCTTTATTTTTGGTCTGTTGCTCTCACTGACTCCGTGTGTCTTTCCTATGGTCCCTATACTTTCGAGTGTGATCGTCTCTCACGGCTCAGAAATGACGACAAAAAAAGCGTTTTGGCTCTCTATGGTATATGTACAAGCAATGGCTATTACCTATACGATTGCAGGGATTATTGCCGGTCTTACAGGCGCAGGCGTTCAGGCTGCCTTTCAGACACCGTGGGTAATCGTGAGCTTCTCCGTCGTCTTTGTATTATTGGCCCTATCGATGTTCGGTCTGTATGAACTCCAGATGCCTCAAGCACTTCAATCCTATTTGAATAAAAAGACAGAAGGAACGGGTAAGGGCTATACTTCAATCGCTATCATGGGGCTTTTATCCGCACTGATCGTAGGGCCTTGTGTTGCTGCACCTCTGGCGGCTGCCTTAGGGTTTATCTCGCAAACGGGAGATGCTTTCTTGGGCGGTGCTGCCTTGTATGCACTTTCAATGGGGATGGGGATCCCTTTACTGATCGTAGGCACAGGTGCCGGCAAGTTTATGCCACGACCTGGAGCATGGATGGAAGCGATCAAATCCATCTTTGGTGTGATGATGCTCGCCGTAGCGATCTGGATGTTAAGCCGTGTACTCGAAAACAGTATTATCATGTTCATGTGCTCAGCCCTGGCGATGTTTGTCGCTGTGAGTATGGGGGCATTTGAATCAAAAGAAGAGGCGTATTGTCATCCATGTCATGCTGCCAAGAAGAGTATCGGTCTGATGGTCTTTCTTTATGCGAGCGCACTTTTTGTCGGAGCGATAACCAGTGCACCAAGCATGCTGAACCCTCTTGAAAGACTACTTCCGAAGCAGCTTGCAGGTCAATCGGCTGTGTCTAGTTCGGTTTTGAAAGAGAACAGTTTTACCAAGGTACACTCTATCACTGAATTGGAGAAAATCATTACCGCGTCCAAGGGGAAGAGGGTGATGCTTGATTTCTATGCGGATTGGTGTACGTCATGTAAGGAACTTGAACACATTACTTTTGCAGATGAAAGAGTAAAAGCAGCATTGCGTGATTATATCCTTGTCCAAGCAGATGTAACAGCTAATACAGAAGAAGAAAAAGCATTAAGCAAAATGTTTAACCTTTTTGGACCACCTGCACTCATTTTTTATGACGAAGATGGCAATGAGCTCAAAGAAAAAAGAGTGATCGGCTATATTCCGCCTGAAGAGCTTCTGACAAAACTGTGACTTTTGGAGGATGTGTTTGATAAAGGTATGGATAACTTTATTGCTATTATCATCCCACTTGTTTGGCGAGCCGGATTGGAAGTACTCTTTTGAAGAGGCCAAACAGTACTCCTATAACACAAACAAACCTATTATGATCATGCTCTCAAGAGAAGGGTGTGATGCCTGTTGGTACATGGAAAATATTGTTTTCAAAGATGCGAATGTCATTAGACTTTTGGAGAGATTTACTCCTGTTTATCTTGATGTTAGCAAGGATATTGTACCAAAAGCGTTCACTTATGCAGGAACGCCTACATTTTACTTTACCGATACAACTGGCGAGTCGATCCTTGAATCGTTTCAGGGTGCTGCCAATGTCAAAGATTTCAGTGCCTTGTTAAACGAGGTCCTTGAAAAGTAAACATCTAACTTCCTCCGTCTCCCCATGATTCGTATTCCATCTCATACCGTGGAGCGTTGGCATCCTCTTTATATTCCGAAAGATAAACGGTAAGATATGATATTTCATCATCAGTGAGGTTTTCGGCAAAGGGGATCATGATCTGAGCTGTCTGATCCATCACTCCTTTCTTCCCTCGATAAAACTTCAGTTTTGTGACCAAAAGGTATTTAGGTTTATTCATCAGTACAGGATAGACATGCATTCCCTCTCCATGAATACCGTGACACCCGTTGCACCCCTTTTGTGAGTAGAGGATTTCTCCCTGTTTGTAAGGGTCAGTTTCAGCATAAACAGGTGAAAAAGACAGGAGTAGTAAAAAGAGTAAGTTTTTATTCATAATAGAGCACTTAAAGAGTTTTTTGTTAAAATTATAACAATAAATAAAGGGGATAGTTTATGATAATAAAAAACGCTGTTTTATGTGATGCTAATGGTGAGCGTCGGGGTGATATCGAGATCACGGATGGAATCATCACAAAAATTGCGGATAATCTCTCCTCTGATGGGGCAATAGATGCCAAGGGCGCGTATCTTATGCCTGGTTTGATAGACTTGAATGTCTCTTTGAGCGATATGCAGCTGAATACGTCGCGACTTCAAAAGATATCCAAAGCTGCCATAAAAGGCGGTGTGACCACGGTAGTGCTAAATCCAGAGAGTGAACCGGCTATTAATAACGAGATTGTTCTTGAGTTTGTCCTTGAGCAAAAGTTTGAAGGCGCAAGGATCACTTCTGCCATCTGTGCGACAAAGGATGACAAGACTTTAAGTAACATAGCAATTTTACTCAAGAAAGGGGCTGTTGCCCCTGCACTGGAGAGTTCACTAGACAGTAACCTGATACGCCGTATCTTCGAATATATGAAGATGTATGAAGGAACAGTCTTCTGTTCCGCAAGAGACAAGGCCATTAATGGAAACGGCGTGATGTTTGAAGGAGAAGTCTCCGCAAGTTTGGGCCTTCCAGGTATCTCTGTCTTGGGTGAGATTATCCATGTAGCGAAGATGATTGAGATCGCGAGATATTATGATGTACAGGTCCTTTTCAAAGGACTTTTCAGCAAACGTTCCATCGAGATGATAACGGCGGCAAAAAAAGAGGGATTGAAGGTCTTTTCAGAGATCTCTATCCATCACCTTGCTCTGGATGATAGAGCCTGTGACGGTTTTAATGCCTATGCGAAGATATTCCCGCCATTGGCCGATGAAAAAGGAAAGCTTTCTCTTCAGGATTCGCTTAAAAAGGGGGAGATCGATGTGCTTACCTCTTTACATGCTCCACAGTCCAAGGTCAATAAAGAGGTCGCTTTTTATGATGCAGCTTATGGTACGGAAGCCATCGAAGAGTTGCTCCCTCTGTATTACACCAAGTTAGTCAAAAGCGGTTTGATAACGCTATCTCAGTTAAGCAAGATGGTCTCTTTTACTCCGGCACAGATGATAAAGAAGAATGCCGGGCTGATTGAAGAGGGACAGGTGGCTGATCTTGTCCTGTTTGATGTGAATGTTTCAAGCAGAGTGGACAATGCACAGAGTCTTTACGCAGATGAAGTCTTAGAGGGGAAAATAGTCTCCATTTTTGTTGCGGGTGAAAAAAAGTAAGCTGTCGCTTTAGATAACTATCGTAAAACAGACACCATCGTCTGTATTTGTAGCACGGATCAGGCCTTCCATGTGGTCCTCGATGATTATTTTTGACATGTACAGACCTATGCCGGTGCCTTTTCCTTCCTCTTTCGTCGTGAAGTAAGGATCAAAAATCTTTTCAAGTGTCGATTCATCTATACCGCCACCGTTGTCACACACTTTAAGAAGTAGTCGGTTGTTGTTTTCAATAGCGGACACTTTGATATAGGCAGGGGAAACCTTCCTTTCGATAAGCACATCTTTTGCATTGTTTAAAAGATTGACGATGACTTGTGAAAATTCGTTTTGGTAGCCTTCCACTTTCATATCGCTGGGCATTTCAAGTTTATACGTGATCAAGTTGATATTCAAGGATGATTCGACTATAGAGTAAGCATTTTGAATGGATTCTTGTACAGAAAAATAGGTCTTCTGTTTATTAGGATTGAAAAACTCGCGAAAATCGTCAATGGTTTTGGACATTCCATTGATGAGTTGCATCCCCTTGTCTATATTTTCATTCATCTTCTCCTCCTTCAGTGTTCCGCGATTATAAAGATGACCTATTTTTTGAATAAGCAGACCGAGGGCATTAAGAGGTTGACGCCACTGGTGCGCGATATTACCGATCATCTCCCCCATAGAAGCATGCCTGCTTTGCTGTAGCAGAAGCATCTCTTTGGATTTAAGCTCCTGTTCCATCTCATGTTCTCTGGTAATATCACGTGCGACGCCGACGATGCCGATTGTGTTGCCCTTAGCATTTAAAAGCGGTGACTTGATGGTAGAGAAATAGTGTTTCTTCCCCTTACTGTCTGTCAGCCACTCTTTAACAGAAAGAGGCGCATTGTTGCTTAGCAATATACTGTCGATATCGCGTTTGTAATCAGCCTCTTCTGTATCAAAGAGTTCATAGTCATCTTTGCCGATGATCTCATCTGAAGAATATCCTATAAGGTTTGAAAAATGTGAATTGCAACCTATATATTTCAAGGCAAGGTCTTTATAAAAGATAGCCTCATCCATTGACTCGGTAACACTTCGCAGCAATTCATGATTTGTCATGACCTCGCGGTTGGCCTCGGTTAGCTCTTTGGAGTTGACCTCGAGCGTGTGTTCGAGCATCTGCCGCTCCATATAAAACTCGTCATATGACTGACTCAGAAAGCCTACAAACTTCTTGAACTCTTCGGAACTCTCATCAATTTTAAACTCTTTTCCAAAAGCCTTTTTCAGTTGTGAGCGAAGCAGACGGTTCATGCTATTCCTCGTAGATGGTGGTCAAGGTCATTGTCTGGTTATGGAGCTTGCAATCAAGAATATTGTCAGAGAAGGGAGCAAACTCTCCAAATGAGTAAAATCCAACAATCTGTGTATTCTTTCCAAGTATGTCATGTAAGACATCTATCTCTTCATCGACAAGCTGCTTAAGCACACTACGGCGTCCACTACAACTGACTGCCAATGCCAGAGAGCGTTTTTGATTATAGGGCCTGATGGTATTAGCGACAAGGGAAGAGCCGTCAATCAAGTTATCGACATTGGTCTTCATTAAGCGTACAATGGAGCCCTGCGGGATGTCACCTGCAAAGACGATGGATTTATCATCATTGATAGCCATCATGACGCGGATGACCTCATGATCACCTTCATACTCTTTGACATTAAGAGGAAAAAGAAGTCCGCTTGCCGGAAGGTCTTTGATATAATCTCCCAAATAGGCCTCGTAAAGTTCCAAGGCCGGTTTATTATCGATCTCATAGATAACATTACCTTTGGATCTCGTCACGACACGTTCTGCACCGAACTCTTCCCATCCTGCTTTGCATCCGACACTGACATGGAGTTTTTCTCCGTAAAACCCTACAGCAACCATAGACATCTCCTGAGCGGGTCCGTCAGCAAAGACAAGTGTCTGAATAAAACTTAGGTCATCACCGGCCAAACCACCTGTTATACTCACATCAAGGACACTGTTAAGCCCCTTTATCAATTCACTTCCATTGAGCTTTAAACCATCAGTCATCACAAAGAGATGACGAAGTTCCTCTTTGGGAAAGGAGCGTCCAAGTTCCTGGGCGGATTCGTAGAGACCCTCATTATCAAGACCGTGGAGACTCTTTACAATGACATGACCTTTTTCCAAACTCACAGCTGTCGCAACCGCCTCATAATCACTGACGGCATCGTCCATAATATTTCCGGCAGTCGATGTCCCGACGATATGTGCGTTCGGGTATTTTTGTTTCAGCAGTTGCACATGATCATACTTACGTAGGGCTTTTATATCGGCAAAGACAAAGACGATATCGACATGCTCTATATCACATTCGTTATCGTTTTCAAGTACCCAGTTCCCATCTTCAAAATGTAATTTGTCTATTTTCATAAAACTCCTTATTTCTCTGTCGGAGTGAGAAGTTCTTCTATCTTTTCAAAGAGTTCGTCGATATTGACGGGCTTATTGATATAACTTTTGATTCCGATATTATCGGCCTGCTCAAGATATCCATGCTCATTGAATGCTGTCGTTAGAATGATTTTTGCATCGGGGTTGATTGAAAGTATCTCCTTTGACATACTCAGACCGTCCATTATGGGCATTTGAATGTCTGAGATGACAATATCAGGCTGAAGTTTTTGAAACATTTGCAGACCCTCTTGACCATTTTTAGCCACATGGATATTTTGAAAATCAAGTTCAAGGATGTCAATCATCTCTTCTCGAATACTTGCTTCATCCTCAACATATAAAAGTACTAAATTATCATTCATTATCCATTCTCCTCCATTATAGGCAGTGTAATTTTAAAAGAAGCACCTGAAAGCGTATTGGATACTTTTATTGTACCATACATATGTTCCTGAATGATTGTTTTTGACATGTAAAGGCCAATTCCGGTACCGTTGTCCTTTTCTTTGGTCGTAAAGTAAGGTTCGAATATCTTGTCAATAATATTCTCTGGTATACCTCCGGCATTATCGTCTATGATAATTAGGGCATCATCTTGTCTGCGTTCTATGGTGAGAGATATCTGAGGGTGTTTGATATGATTGAGAACAAGAGCGTCCTTGGCATTTGAGAGAATGTTCAATATGACTTGAGAGAGCTCATTTTTAAGGCAGATAAGAGAAATATCATCTACGATATATGTTTTGAAAGTGATATTATGGTGATGCAGCGTTGATTCAATGATTTCATAGGCCTGATGGACAACATCAGAGAGTCTGCAAAGATGCCTGCTCTTGTCATCATTGAAAAAATCTTTGAAATCATCGATTGTCTTTGACATTTGAGTGATGACACGCATCGCTTTTTGTGTTGAGTTGTCCATAATCTCATCATTGAGTCTATTTTTGTGATAAGCCTTGTTCAATTTTTGAAACATCAATCCTAAGGAGTTAAGCGGTTGACGCCATTGATGACCGATATGGCCGATCATCTCGCCCATGGATGCCATCTTCGACTGTTGGATCATAAGCCTGTTCTGCTCCCAGTTCTTTTTTATCTCAGCCTTGACGCGCATTTCAAGATAGTCCTCTTTTTGCTGCAGCAAGGAGACGTCAAATCCTATAACAAGAATCTCTTTGATTGTTTCCTGCCCTTCTTTGATAGGTGTGAACGTCAGGCGCAGACTGACAGAACCCAGGTCTTCACTGTTTAATCTGAAGGTCCTTTGATAGGTGTTGCCTGCTCGTAGTTCATGTTTTAGGTTGTCGAGGTGTTTTTTGTCATCACTGTCTATAAAATCATCGAAACGGCTTCCTGAATCGATCTCAATACCTTTGCTCAAGAGTTCGCATAAGGCACGGTTGGCATATATTATGGCAAGGTCTTGGTCAAGTTTGAAAAATATTGCAGCCTTGTCAATGGCACAGTTGTACATCGCAAACTTTGCTTCCTGTACTTTGATCAGACGCTTCTGCTTGAGCTCTTCCATCATCTTATCCACTTTCAGCAGTAGCTCTTCATTAGCATAGGGCTTTTTGATAAAGTCGTTGGCCCCGTTTTTGATTACACGGGCTATTTTGCTGGGATCATTGGTACCCGATATCACCATAACAGGCATCAAGAGATTGGCCTTGTCCTGATGAATGGCACTTAATAGGCGGTTTCCATCCATGACAGGCATCTCAAGATCTACAATGGCCGCATCAATATGGTTGTTTTTTATGACATTAAGGGCCTCTTTGCCATCAATGGCAACAAAAACCTTGAACCCGCGTTTTGAGAGCAGGATACGTAGCTGAGTGCGCATAAAATTTGAATCATCAACGACAAGGATAGTGAGATTGTTGTTGGTCGAAATACGTTCAATAAGTTGGACGATGGAGAGTTCCATCTCGTCAAAATGGCGCTCTTTAGTGATATAGTCGATGACGATACCAAAGCTAAAGAGGTTTTCACGACGGTCTGCATCGCGATCGGAGGTCATGATGATGACTCTGATCTCTTCATGAATCTGCAGAAAAGGTAAGAGCGTTTCACCGTCTCCGTCTGGAAGAATAAGATCAAGCAGGGCGTAGTCAAAGCTGTTTTCGAGCAAGATGCCCTTAGCTGTAGAGATATCAAAGGCCTGAGTCACGCTGAAGCCTCTTTGCTCGAGTGAAAACTTCAGACTGTTGTTGATCAGTTTTGAATCGTCAATGATCAAGATAGATGGCTTTGTCATGAGACTTCCTTTTTGATAGGACTAGGGATTATGATTAAGATCAAGTGTTATACTAAACACTGCACCCTTATCGCTATTTTTGACATCGAGTTTTCCATGCATGTTCTCTTCGATGATCATTTTGGACATATACAGACCAATACCTGTACCTTTTCCCTCTTCCTTGGTAGTAAAGTAAGGCTCAAAGACATGTTCGATGATATCTTCATCTATACCGCCCGCATTGTCTGCTACTTCAAGTGTAATCTTTCCATTTTCGACAGTGGCATTTATATCTATCTCGGGATGTTCTATGGCCTTTTCTATGAGTATGTCTTTGGCATTGTTGATCAGGTTCAAGATGACCTGGGAAAACTCATTTTTGTAACCATGGATGATATACCCCTCTTGAAGGTTGATATGAAGGCTGATGTTTTTATTGTACAGTGCCGCATTGATCAGTTCAAAAGTGTCATCAACAGCATTTTTGATGTCAAAATCTTTTTTCTCCTTATTGGGCTTGAAAAAGTCTCGGAAATCATCAATGGTCGTGGACATCTTATTGATAAGTATGGTTCCTTTTTGAACACTCTCCTTAACCTTTTCATCATTGAGCATACCACGTTCATACAGCATCAGTTGTTTTTGAAGCAATAGGGCAAGGGCATTAAGCGGTTGGCGCCATTGATGGGCTATGTTTCCGATCATCTCTCCCATTGAGGCGAGTTTGCTCTGTTGGGTCATAAGATGGTCTTTCTGTTTGCTCTGTTCCACGGCCTCTTTAATACGTCTTTCAAGATCTGTGTTGAGACCTTGAAGTTCCAATGACTTTTTCTCCAAGGAACGGTGCAGATCGATGACCTGTTTCTCATGGGTGATATCACGTCGTATGGAAGAGTATCCGATGATCTTGTCTTGTGCATCTAACATAGGTGTAATCGTGGTGTCTACCCAGTAGGTAGAGCCGTCTTTTGCTCTGTTTTGGATCTCTCCATGCCAAATAGAGCCTGACTGAATTGTCTGCCATAACTCTTTGAAAAGCTCAGGAGGAGTGTCCTCGTGGCGGACTATGTTTTGCGGCTTTCCGATCAGCTCATCTAGGGAGTAGCCGCTGATCTTTGCAAAGGCTTGACTGGCGTAAGTGATGATTCCCTTAGCGTCTGTGTTCGAAGCGATGATGTTCTTATCAAACTGTTCCAAACGGCGGGTAAGCTCTTGATTTTCTTGAATAGCAGTCTCTGCCACTACAATAGAGTTGATGTTCATCAGCGTACCCAGCATAGAGATAGGCTCTCCCTTTTCATTGAAACGGATATAACCTGCCTCTCTGACCAGGCGTATGCTTCCGTCTTTGCAGCGTACTTCATGGTCATACTCGTAGGGTTCTTTGGTCTTTATTGCTATGGATACGGCTTCTTCGAGCCCTTTTAAATACTCATCGGGGATATAGGACGTAAAGGCCTCATAGGTGGGTGTAAAACTTTGCGGCTCTTCACCAAAGATACGGTAGACTTCGTCTGACCATATGAGATCGCCACTGATCATATCCCACTCCCAGCTTCCTATATGGCTGAGCTGCTGAGCGGTTTCGAGCCTTTTGGTCGTCTTCTCATTCTCCAACTGAATGTTCTTATGTTCAGTGATGTCATAATAGGCACCGAGGACACCATAGGCATTTCCCTCATCGTCTATCAGTGGTACTTTGGAGGTAGAGAGCCACATCTTATGTCCATCAGGTTTTGTCTGTTGCTCTTCGAAATTCAGTTTGGCTATGCCTGATGTCATGACTGCTTGGTCATCATTCATATAACTTTCGGCCTCACTTTTCCATGGCATGTCACGATCGGATAGACCGATATAGTTCTTGTGTGAATCCTTGTCAATGTCGCTGGCAAAAAGCTTGTTATATCCCAAGTAGACGCCATTGGTGTCTTTCCAGAAGATGCGAACAGGAATATTGTCGATGATGGTATGTAAAAGCTGACGGGATTTCATGAGTTCAAGACTTAACTCTTTCTCTGCTGTGATGTCCCTGCAGATCCCGTCCATCCTACTCGGACGTCCTTCAAAATCGTAGAAGGTTTTTGCCCGTGCGTGCACCCATACCCATGTGCCGTTTTTATGGCGTATGCGGTATTGTGTATCGAGGGTGTCGCTATGGCCTTTGAGGTTCTCTTCTATGAGTGCAAGGACAGAGCCTCTGTCATCCGGGTGGACATTGTCTATCCAGTTGGGATTTTCACTAAAACATTCATTCTCTTCGAGTCCCATCATCTCTTTGAAGCGCGGCGAGAAATAGCTTATGTCTTTTTTTATATCCCAGTTCCAAAGCGCGTCTTGTGATCCTTCAACGGCAAAAGAGTAAAGTTCTTTGGCTTTTACCGCCTTACGGTAGAGGTTGAGTAAAACTGCGAATGAGACAAATGCTAGGAAGAGGATGATAAGAATCCATTTGTACTCCAAACGAGTCTTGCCAGTGTTTGTCCATTTGTCATATATCTCATGCTTCTGCTTGGCGGAGATAGAGGTGATAGCCTTGTTGATAATGGAATACAGTAGAGGCTGGTTTTTATCGACGAAGAGGGTGACGGACATGATGATAGGTGTCTTTCCGACGATGCGGAGCTTGTCCATACCCATTTGTGAAATAGTATGACTTGCAAGCATTTCAGAGGCCAATAACACATCATATTTGCCTGTGGATAGACCGTTCAGGCCTTCTTGAATGTTCTCAATCTCAATAAAGTCCATATTCGGATATCTCTTATAAACATCTGCAATATAACCATACCCCCTTATCATGGCGATCTTTTGGCCCTGTAAAGACTGGAGAGACTCAATAAAATGATTGTGCTCATCCAACAGCTCATGATTCATAATGATGACAATCGGATTGAGAAGATACGGATCGATCGGTTTGAAATGTTGGTTCAGTACCTTGTCTGCAATATCACCTGAGACAAGAGAGACCTTGCCTGTTTTGGCAATCTCTAAGGACTCGCTCCAGCTTTTGACAACACGGGGAACAAAATGCAAGCCTGTCTTGTGTTCGATGATATCAAGATGATCGGCCACGATCCCGATATAGTGCCCCTTCTCATTGAAAGCCTCAAAAGGAAGCCAATTGGGATCACCGGTGAAAGTGACATCTCTATGGTTCTGTATCCATCTCTTTTCTTCCTCACTCAGGACCAGACTATTTGAAAAAAGTGTCGAAAAGCCCAGGGATAAAAGTAAGAGCAGTTTTAAAATACTGGATTTAGAAATCAAAGATATCATCCATATCCTCCATGGAGGTCTCATCGGCTATGAATACGGCACGGATCATCTGTACATTGCTGCTGATGGAGTTGTCAAGAAAGTCGACCGAAGGAGCACCTGTGACAAATATCATCTCTTTCCACATGAGCAGGTCATTGATAAATGAGGTCATCATCGCTGAGAGGTCTTTGCTCATCTGCAAGAAAGGCTCACTGTACTCATCAAGAAGGGCTGATAGGTCACTTAAGGATGCGGCTATGACATAGGAGTCTTGAGAGACACTTAGTATGGATGAAAGTTTTTTCATATATTCATTCATCATATCGATATCGTCCATATCCAGTGAAGAAGAGCCCATAAGCATAATCTCGGTTTGGAGTTTGGAAACGATATAGTCAAACTCTTCAAGGGCTTCTACATCAAGGATGTCATAGGTCTGGTACTTCTCTTTAAGCATGGAGGCTGAAGGGAAGGTGAGCGAGGGTTCATTATCCTTTCTTTCACAAACATCTAGTGTCTGAGAAGCTGCCACAGGAGTATGCTCACTGACTCTAGGCAGGGCAAATGAGAGGATGTCATCCTGTATGTCATAGATGGCATTGGCACAATACTTATGTATCATCTGATGGATGGTATCGGTAGGGAGGAGCTTCATATTGTCGATACTGAAATAGAAGTTGTGCTCATCCTCTTCTAAATAGATATGACACTTATACCCTTTTTGAAGTTGAAGGGTACTCAGTTGGAAAAGAAAACGTACAAAATCACTTAAGTGTCTGATATGGTTTTGAAACTCAAGACGTACCAGCATCGTCTCCCAAAATTGTGCCAGTTCATCATCATTACTCAAAAAGAAAGTGAGTTGATAACTGTAAACATTATGCGTGAAGGTGTTGACGGCTTTGGTGTGATACCCGATGGCATTGCGTGAATGGATCAGTTTGCAATAGTTGTTCAGTCGGCTAATCATAATGGCGGAACTAAAAGGTTTCAGGACATAGTCTTCAGCTCCGGCATGAAGGATCTGTGTCTTAATCTCTTCGTCATTTTCAGAAGAGATGACGATAATCATGATGGAAGGGTGTGCTTTTTTGATGAGTTTAGTGGCTTCCAAGCCATCCATGACGGGCATGATGATGTCCATGAAGACCAGGTCGATGGCTTTCTCGTCACAGACCTCAGTAGCCTGTTTTCCATTTTCTGCCTGAAAGACTTCAACATCGATTTTATATTTTCGACTAAACTGTGTGATCAGACGTTCGAGCATATGGCGATTGTCTTCAATATCATCAACGATAAGTATGTTCATCATTAAACCCTTTATTTTTAAATATTATACTGAACTCAGCTCCGTATTCATTGTTGCGAACATGCATGATACCATGCATGTTCTCTTCAATGATCATCTTCGACATATACAGTCCCAGACCCGTGCCTTTGCCTTCTTCTTTTGTCGTGTAGTAAGGTTCGAAGATCCGATCAAGTATATCTGCAGGGATACCGCCTGCGTTATCGGAGAATTTAAAGATGAGCTGTCTGTTCTTCTGTTTTGCAGAGATAAAGATCCTTTTGTTAAGCACATTCTTCTGTGCAAGCGCATCTTGCGCATTGTTGATAAGATTGATGATGACCTGCGCAAATTCGTTTTTAAACCCATAGATCCAGCAACCTGGCTGAATATCAATAGTGACGATGATATTATCCTCTTTCAGGCGGGCATCTTGGAGTACCAGTACATCGTGGATGACACTCTTAAGCTCAAAATACTCCATCTGCTTGTCCGGTTTGAAAAAATCTCTGAAGTCATCAATAGTCGTGGACATGTTGTCGATGAGCAAAGTGGCTTTATCAACACTCTCTGAAAGTACTTTTTCAGTGAGTTTACCACGTTTGGAATAGAGCTCTATCTTTTGAAGGATGAGGGCGAGGGCATTTAGAGGCTGTCGCCACTGATGAGCGATGTTGCCTATCATCTCACCCATAGAGGCAAGACGACTCTGCTGGATCATGATCTTGCTCTGTTCATGCTGTTCTTTGAAGGCTTTGTCCACCTGCTTCTGCATGTCATTGATATAGGTGTTGATATCAACAGCCATGGAGTTGAAGGTGTTGATGACCTGGGTAAGTTCATCTTCTCTGTCTGTTTGGACACGTACATTGAAATTCCCCTTAGCCATCTGCTGTGTTGCCTGATGCAGGGTGTCAAGACGTCTGAAGACGAACCAGTACATCAATATGGAGAAGAAGAGAATCATCATGGTGATGATGATCACATTCATGATAGCAGTCTTGATGATCCCTTCTTTTGTCAGTACGTATTCCGGTGTGATGTCAAAGACAAGATAGAGCACTCCGGTATGCCGTGGAAGGACATCTCCTTTTTCAATGGGGAAGTCAATGGGAAAATAGCCAATGATATGTTTGGTCTCATCATCATAAAAGATATGGGAGAACTGATCTTTGACGACCTTATAGGCCAAGGCACTTTCAAACTTGTCGTGTCGGCTATCGCTATAGGATGGGATGGACCTTGAGAATATAGGTACGAGTGTTTGATTGTAGATGCTGACCTTGTTGAGTGATTCTGCCATATAAGGTGCACTGAGACTGACCATCTTCTCCTTGGAAAACCCGGATGTCTTGACTTCCAAGGTGATACGGCTGGCGATTCTGTTACCGATCACCTTGGCCTGTTGAATAGAGCGCTGGACCATCTTTTTATATTCGGCATGCATTTGAATATAGCTTTGTACGTTCACGAGAAACAAGCCTGCAACCAACATAAACAGAGGAAGAAGATATTTCAATGGTATGTTCACTCTTCCTCCTTGATCGCGCTGATAATGCGATCGTCTAAAAGAGGTCTGACATCAATGACCTTTTCAAGAGAACCTTTGGCGTACATAAGTGTGGAAAGCTTTTGCATAGGTTCGAGTAAGGAGCCGTTTTGAGCTAGCATCTTGATGTTCTCTTCTTTGGTGGGGATGATGAGGTCTTCGTATCCCTTTTGAAACTCTTCGACACTCGTCGTCTCATGCCGAGACATCTTTTGCATGGTCTGCTCATAATGCGCATAGATATAGCTTAATGCTTTAAACCACCCTTTGGCAAGGTTTACAAGTTCAGGGGAGCGTTCTTCAATGGTCTTGTCATTGGTCACTATGACATCAACGATCTCATTGGGGATTTGAGAACTGTCAAAGAGAACATGGCCTCCTGCCTTGAGCAGTAAAGACTTGGATGGCTCATAAGTCACGGCAGCATCAATCTCATTATCAAGGAAGGCCTTTTCCTGGAAATTGATCTCGACGTTTTTAAGTTTTATTTGCGAGGAGATCAGTCCCTGTTTGCTAAAGTCAAGTGCTCTTTGTACGACATAGTCCCCCAAGGCACTCCCTTCGACACCAAGACGTTTTCCTTTGAGGTCGTCGATACTTCGAATCTCTTTCTTTGCCACAATGGCATCAGCCCCATTGGAGATATCCACAACCAAAAAGATGCGTGGTTTGTCACGTACTTCTGCATAATGAAAGACTTCATCAGCCGTAAAAGCGGCAACATCAATGATCCCGTCTCGTAATGCCCTGTAGGACTCCGTAGGCGTGGCAAAGCGGATGATTCTTATATTGGAATCTCCAAAATACCTCTTTTCTGCCGCAAGTACCAAAGGCTCATAACCCGGCCAAGGTGATATGCCCACTTTTAGTGTCTGTGTTGATTGATGCTCACAGGCAGTGAGAAAAAAGGCCATGCTCAGGACAAGAAGAGTGTGTAAGATAGACATTTCAGGAACCTTGTTCAATATCAAAAGTCAGGTTGAAGCAGGCTCCTGAGGGGGTGTTGGATACGTCAACAGAGCCTTTGAACCTCTCTTCAACGATCTTCTTAACCAGATAAAGCCCGATGCCGTTACCGTTTTCTTTAGTCGTATACTCGATATTGAAGATTTTCTTTATAGCATCGCTTGGGATACCACCGGCATTGTCCTGGACAATCACCACCCCTTTATCTGATTTTTTTAAAATTTCGATGGATATCTTCGCATCAGCTCTTTTTTGTCCCTCAAACGCTTCTTTGGCATTATTGATAAGGTTGAGTATGACCTGTTGCAGTTCATTCTCAATACCGTGCAGAGAGAAGTCTTCCCTAACCGTGATATCGATGGTGATGCCAAGTGATTTGAAAGACATACCCAGAAACTTTGATATCTCATGGATGACCTTTGAGAGGGAAAATTCTTTTATCTCCGTTTCACTTCTGTAAAAGTTTAAGAAATTGTCCATCGTCTCGCTCAGAAAGTTAACACGCTTAGTGCCTTTTTTGACGAAGTCGTTGATATACTCTTTACTCAAAGGCTGATACTCGTACTCCATGCCCAGATCTTCAATCAGAAGATTCAGATAGTGAAGGGGCTGTTTCCACTGGTGGGCTATGATACTTACCATCTGACCAACTTCAGAGGATTTGTTCTGTTCTATAAGCAGGGCCTCTTTTGCCTCGCTTAAAGCGATCTCTTCTTCAATGCGGTCTTCAAGATAAAGCTGATAGGCTTCAAGCTCTCTTTTTTGCATGATACGTTTTTTGATAAGGTTAAGACGCTCTTGCAGTTTATCAAGCATGACAGGCTTAAGAAGATAGTATTCGACGCCAAGGTCGATTGCCTCCAAAAGATATTTTGATTCCTCAAAGGCAGAGGTGATGACAATAGGGATGTCCTGATCTCTTTCACGTATCTTTTTGACCATCTCAAGCCCTGACATCAAGGGCATCTGAATATCAGTGATGATGATATCAGGCAATCTTTTGTGATACTGATCTAAGCCCTGTTGACCGTTAGAAGCAACATGGATCTCATCGATCAAGAGTTGTAGGATATCAACAAACTCCTCCTGTATATCGATCTGGTCTTCAACATACAACACAGAGATATGTTCATTGATATTGAAGTTTTTAAAGTGCTTCAAAAGACTCCCCCTGTGTACCGTCAAACCTCTCTTTAATCGCCAGAAAATCATCCAGGTGATCGAAGAACAGGTCGATCAGATTTGGGTCGAAGTGTTTTCCCCGTCCCTCTTTGAAAAGCTCTAAAATATCTTCAAGCGGCCAGGCTTTTTTATAGACCCTGTCATGTCCCAACGCATCAAAGACATCTGCGATGGCTGTAATACGTCCATAGATATGGATATCTTCGCCTTTAAGCCCTCGAGGGTAGCCTGAACCGTCCCATTTCTCATGATGTTCCCTAGAGATGATGGCGGCCGTCTGCAATAGCGGCTGCTTCGAACCTTTGAGCATCTCATGACCCAGTTGTGCATGGGTCTTCATGATCTCAAACTCCTCTTCGGTCAGTTTGCCCGGTTTGTTCAGAATGTTGTCTGGTATGCCTACTTTACCGATATCATGCATAGGCGATGCCATTTTGATCTGCTCGGCTTCTTCAAGGTTTAGACCATATTTCAATGCCAATAGTTTGGAATATTCGGCTACGCGTTTGACATGGTCACCCGTCTCTTTGGAACGGGTCTCGCCAATGGCTCCCATGGTGGAGATGACCTCTTTTTGCGTCGTGATGATCTCGCGGTTGAGATACACCTGTTTGGTGATATCGACATAAAAGCAAAGGACTTCATGTGCATTGCCTTCGATATCCAAGATTGGCACAAATGAGCAGATGAGATAGATGGATTTGCCCTGAGAGTCGCGATGTTTTATCAAACCTTGCCAACTCTGTTTGTCCCTTATAGCCACCCGGACCTCTGTGTCAAGCTTATCTAGATAACTCTCATCGACAAGTGAAAGATAGGAGCTGTTTATGATAGTGGATTCCTCAAGACCTAAAAGCTCACTAAAGGCATCGCTAGCCATCGAAATGTGTCCATCTATTGTTGTACGGCAGAATAGAGTGCTCTTTTTCAGAGCGTTCTCATACTCATAGATGAACTGAATCTTTTCGCTTAAGGTTTGAGCACTGCTGTTGAGCTTGCTCACAAGTTGCTGTTTGTCCAGCTCTCTTTGTGTGACGTCGTTACGGATGGAGATAAACTCTTCTATCTCATTATCCGTATCCAAAACAGGGATTATCGTTGAATCAACATAGTAAAACGAACCGTCTTTTGCTCTGTTTTTGATGGTGCCATGCCACTCTTTTTTTGCCAATATCGTCCCCCAAAGCTCTTGAAAGACTTCGTCTTTCGTATCCGGATGACGTACAATGCTGTGTGACTTGCCGATCAACTCCTCTTTTGAGTAGCCGCTGATCTTGCAAAAAGCGTCATTGGCATAGGTGATCATACCGTTCTTGTCAGCTTTGGAGACGATAGAGTTCTTATCAACGGCTTCTTTGTATTGCGATAGAAGTTTCTCACTCTGTTTGAGGTGCCGGGCATTGATGACGTTACTGGAGGCCATATGCAGGGTTGAGAAGAGCTCATTCAGGTTGACAGGTTTGAGCAGATAATAGTGTATTCCCAATTTGATTGATTCCATCAGATATTGGGTGTCATTGAAAGCAGATGAGATGATGATAGGCATGCTCTTATCAATAGCCAAGATGGCACGGCTCATACTGAGCCCATCCATTATCGGCATACGGATATCTGTAATGACCACATCGATTTGATGTTTTTTAAAGAGCTCAAGGCCCTCTTCACCATTTTTAGCCACATGCAAAGCATGGACTTCATTCTCTAGAATATCGACGAACTCTTCACGTATGATGGCTTCGTCTTCCACGTAAAGTACCGTTATCTCTTGTAAAGGATTCTTTTCCATAACGCACACCTTTAAATGGTTTAACTTATTGTATTATAAATCAAAATAAAATAAAAATATAGTGGACAAAGGAGGACAAACTCAGATCAGGTGATTGTTAAGAGCATACTTGATCAGTTCGGCATTGCTGTTCATATTAAGTTTTTGCAGTATTCGTTTTCGGTAGGTACTTACCGTCTTTGGTTTGAGTGCGTATTTGGAAGCGATATGTGTTGGTTTTATCCCTTTGGCAATATCAATGAAGACCTCCATCTCGCGTTTTGAAAGCTCTTTATGAAGCGTGTTTTCATCTGCTTCATAAGAGAGATTGGCATCAATCTTTTCTAAAATGTCCTTGTACATGAAGGGCTTGATGATATAAGCGTCGATCTTCAGATCAATCGCTTGAAGCAGTGTCTGTACATCACTGTAGGCGGAGATGAAGATAACCAGTGGCTCATGGGAGATCATCCGTATCTCTTGCAACATCTCAATGCCGTTCATGCATGGCATCTGTATATCAGTCAGGATGATGTCAGGTTTGTATGTCTGATAAGCTTCCAGGCCTTCACACCCATTGGCTGCTTCATAAACATATTTAAAGTCAAGTTCGATCATCGACTTTAAAGTCTCTCGTGCATCCTTGTCATCTTCAACAATAAGAATGGTGAGATTTTGATAGGCATTGTGTGCTTTCATAAGAGTGATTGTAACAAAATAATTTTAAGAAGAGAGAGTGTGAGAAAAAATATCGAGAAAGAGGGGATTAAACGATAGAACAAAGGCTTAGAGAGCCTTTGTCATAATACGGTTCATTCGGGAAATAAATGCGGCTGTGTCCGTGATCTCCATACCTTCAAAGATCTTGGCCTGATCAAGTAGCACGTGGGCGGCATCGTTGATAAGGTTCTGATCGGCAGAGTCTTTGAGTTTAGTCAGGATCTCATGTTTCGGGTTGATCTGTAAAATAGGTTTGATTGGCGGGATGTCTGCTGCATTTCCCATTTGGGCCATCATCTGCGCCATCATATAGCTCGGGTCTTCTTTGTCTATCTTCAGACAAACCGGTGATTCGGTAAGATCAGAGGTGATCTCTACATCTTTAACATCTTCGCCAAGGGTCTCTTTGAACTCTTTGATCAGTGTCTCGAACTCTTTTGAAGTCTCTTCTTCGGCTTTTTTCTCTTCTTCACTCTCTTCGAACTTCGCGTCGGCAACGTTTACAAACTTATACTCTTTATATTCATGTACCATCGGGAAGACGATTGTGTCGATCTCTTCATTGAGGATAAGCACATCGATGTCTTTGGCTTTGAAACGTTCGAGTGAAGGAGAGTTCTTAAGCATGGCAAGGGCCATCTTTCCTGTCAGGTAGTAGATCTCTTTTTTCTCTTTGTCTACGTTTTTGATAAACTCTTCGATGGTCGTTTTCTTATCGGATTTAAGTGTATTGAACTGAAGCAGTTCAAGGAGTTTCTCACGGTTTCCAAAGTCAGAGTAGATACCTTCTTTAAGACAGTTTCCGAATTCAGCATAGAATTTGGCATATTTGTCCGCATCTTTTTTCATCATCTTGGCAAGGTCAGAAAGTACTTTCTTTACGGAAGCATTTTTGATCTTTGACATGACCGGATTGGATTGAAGGATCTCACGGCTGACATTCAACGGAAGGTCTTTAGAATCGATCACACCACGCAGGAAGCGAAGGTAGGTCGGCATAAGCTCTTTCTCGTCATCTGTGATGAAGACACGGTTGATATAGAGCTTGATCCCTGTTTGGTAATCCACACGGTAAAGGTCCATAGGCGCTTTTTCAGGAATGTAGAAAAGAGTCGTGTACTCAATAGCTCCTTCCGCCTTGTTATGCATCCATGTGATCGGCTCGCCGGAGTCGTGAGAGATACTTTTATAGAAGTCTTTATACTCCTCGTCTTTAATCTCTGATTTGGCAATCGTCCACAGCGCATTGGCTCTGTTGACCTGCTCGTTTTTGATCTCTGTGGAAGCAGGTTTTGTTTCGTTACCCTCATCATCTTTCTCAGCGGCAATATAATGTTCCTTGTCCATAAAGATAGGGAACGGAATATGGTTAGAATACTTTTTGATGATATTTTCAAGACGGTAGGTGTCTAAAAACTCCTCTTCCTCATCTTTTAGATGCATAATGATCGTCGTACCGTGGCTTTCACGAGTTGCTTCTTCAAGGTCGTATTCGCCGGTGCCTTCTGATACCCATTTATACGCTTTGTCAGTTCCTGCTTTTTGCGAAATGACTTCTACCTTGTCAGCGACCATGAACGAAGCATAGAAACCGACACCGAATTGACCGATCAGCTGAGAATCTTTTTTCTCGTCACCCGATAGATTTTCCAGGAATGCTTTTGTACCTGATTTAGCGATGGTACCAAGATGAGCAATCAGATCAGCTTCATCCATACCAATCCCGCTGTCAGAGATGATAAGCTGCTTTTTTTCTTTGTCAAAAGAGATGTCAATACGCGGTGAAAAAGCAACGTTCTTGTATTCGTCATTTGTCAATACAAGCATGTTGAGTTTGTCCAGTGCATCCGAAGCATTCGAGACGAGTTCACGTAAAAAGATCTCTTTGTTGGAATATAGTGAATGAATCATCAATTGTAAAATTTGATTGACTTCTGTCTGAAACTGATGTTTTGCCATATTTGGACTCCTTAAATAAATTTTTTGCGATTATAGCAAAAATTAAAATTATAATGCAAGGAGTAGCAATTAAATTTAGTCTATATGACTAAACTATATTTAGTAAATAATATT
>JBFESZ010000022.1:0-26213 GCA_041548245.1 Sulfurimonadaceae bacterium | reverse complement strand
GGAGGAGATCAGGGTATAGAACTCTGCTTGAGTAATTGAAGCACGTTCTCTGTCCATCATCTGTGCAGACCGTCGTGTCAGTACAAGCTTTTTAGACTCTATGGACGGTTTTCTTGCTACAGGTAAACAGGAAATACGTTCACGCGTAGAGGCTAAGGAATAAGTGGCTTCTTCAATGAGTTGTATCATCTCCCAAGGTTGATGGGCTGGACTTAACAGGTTGGCAGTACCGTTATACTGCAGTGGAAGGTCAGAAAGAAGCGTTGAAAGTTCGAAATATTGTCTTTGTAGGGGGGAGATAACTAAGAGCATATCTGGGAACTCTTTTTCATCTTGAATATAGCGTTGTGTCTGATCAAAACCGAGGAGCTTGCTAAGTTCAGCGTCATGAACATTATCGAGCAACTGGACCTTCCATCCAAGCATCATAGCAGATATCTGTACAGCACGTAAAGCATGGCCTGCGTCCAAAGAGCAATATCTAAAGGCACGTTCTCCATATTTCCACACTTCACGCCAGGTGATGGAACTTATTGCGAGTAAGAAACTTCCATTTTCCAGATTGTTCCAAAAATCAGTATCAAAGGTACAAAGTTTTTCAAGATGATGATGTTTTGGCCCATAGTGTGAGACAGAACTCTGTTCACTGATTCCCTTAAGTGGAGGTAGAATGATATAAGACTCGGTTGGGTGCAGGTTGCCGCTTGATGCATTACAGCGCAGAGCCCACTTCTGTTGGCCGGCTTGTTTCCATGCAGCCAATCCTAGTGAGAACTGAAAGAGTTGAGAGACAGACTCTAACATGAGGGGTGCACAGGGAAGATCATTCTCAAAGATAAGGTGATACGGTGGTGTTGGATTATTCAGGCTCAAAGGGAGTTGAATTTTTTCTGTATTACTATAAGAACGAAAAGGATCAGGTTGAGTCGTCCAGTCCATATAGCCCAAAGAACGGGCATATCTTCGAGTAGAGTGTTTGGTCTCATTGTGGTAGCTAAAAATGTCATTGATTTCTTTTTTCATACTGACATCATACGTATTGCGACTTAAGTGTTTATGATAAAACAGAGCCGGTTTAAAAAGAGAGATCTTTTTTAATATACAGATACGTTGGAATACTGTGTATTAAACAATCAAGACTTTGGTTTAAGCGTACCTGCTCTGGACTCATTCTCATCGATAATATTTTGGATCTGTTTCTTTACCTTGTCGTATCTGAACTGCTCCTTGAAACCATTAATACGTCCACCTGAGGCATTGGGATGCCCACCGCCCCCAGCCCATTCTTTGGCGATCAAAGAGACATCTACTTTATTATTAGCCCGCAGACTCATTGTTCCTCTTGGCCCTACATCCACAATGAAGTCATACTCATCAAAAGTCGTTAAAAAGGCATTTCCGATAATGGAAGTGTTTCCAAGTGCATAGGAAAGAAAACCTTTATACCCTTTGTAATAGATCGTTTTATCTACTTTTTGTTGCCCTAATAGTTCTACGATATAAGCGGTACCAAGATTATCAAGGGTATCATCATGCCCTTTTCTAAAGTAGTTCTTCTTGAGCGTGTGGATCGTATCATCTAACAGGATATTTGAATTATCCAAAGGGAGTATCTGTGCCGCTTCGAAGAGGAGGGCATGTTTGTAAGCTCTGTCTTCTTGAGCGAACATCACACGGTTGAGTTCACGTGTTTCTGAAATAAGACGCATGCAGACTTTCCCGTACTCGAAGGCTTCATGTTTTTCCTGATGCCATAAGTCAACAGCATCGACAACATCGACATAAGGGCTTAGCCACGCTTTTGTTTCATCATTGAGTCTATAGTGCTCTAGGACGTAGTCATAGGTTATTTGCGTTGCTGAACGGGAAGTATCAAGAAAGTACCACTCAAATTTATTGGCAGAGTCCTGTCCACTTCCATGGTGATCTAAGAGTTGAAGTTGGACGTTGATTTTTTCATAATCGCGCAGATTTTCTATCTCTTTGCTTAGCCATTTGGATTCATCTACGGTAAGGTTTAAGTCAGTGATCAAGATCGAGGCGTTTTCTTTTTTTGTTTTGATTTCCTCGAGGATCTCACCCAGTCTTTCACCCACTTCAGCACCATAATTGGCATTAAAGAAGATGATTTTATTATAAGCTTCTTTCATGACGAGTTGACAGCTGTATCCATCTAAGTCGATATGTGAAAGATGATAGATTGTATTGTTGAGTTTTGACATGTGTTACCTTTGTGTTGTCGCTTTTATAAGTTTATTGATATGCTGCCCATGACTTCAAATTTTGCATTACTGTCGATCTCGGCGTGTGAGAGGACTACCACTTCAAGATTGAAACGTTCAAAGATATCCGCAAGAGGTTTTCTTAGCTGAGGATCGACAATAAGAATGACCGGAGAAACACCTTGTTGCAACAAGGCACTGGCTTTATCGCTGATACCTTGAATAAGGGCATTGATCTCTCCGACATTAAGCATAAGGTTTCGCACACCATCTTGTTCACTCGATTTTTCAAGTATCTTCTGTTCTGTTGCTGTATCGAAGGTCAACAGTCTGATGACTCCTTGGCCGTCCTTATATAAAGAAGTAATTACACGCGAAAGTTTAGAGCGTACCTGTTCGACAATGACATCAACGTTTTTTGTATATTCTGCAATATCGGCAATTCCCTCCAGAATAGAAAGCATGTCTTTAAGCGGAATCCTTTCATGCAGGAGTGCTTTTAAGATACGCTGAATTAGACCGACTGAAGCGACCTTTATGACATCATCGACGACGACTGGATAGTCGTTTTTGAGCTTGTCAATCAATGTTTGCGTCTCCTGACGGGTCAGTAGTTCCTCGGCATGTGACTTGACAAGTTCACTCATATGTGTCGAAATGACCGTTGCCGGATCAACTACGGTATAGCCGTTCATAATAGCATCTTCTTTAAGTTCAGGTTTTATCCAGATTGCGTCAAGACCAAAAGCAGGTTCTTTTGTCCTCTCACCTTCAATCTCCTCTGTCGCCATTCCGCTGTCCATAGCTAAAAACTTATCGGGTTGAATGGAGCCGTGACCGATCTCTACACCTTTTAAAAGGATCTGGTAGTGACTAGGATCAAGATGCAGATTATCACGTATACGTACCTGAGGCATTAAAAAACCGAGGTCCGTTGCAATCTTGCGTCGCATCGACCGAATACGCTCAAGAAGGTCACCACCTTGGCCGGCATCGGCAAGACGGATAAGCTGATATCCAAGCGTCAATTCGAGCATCTCGATCTTTAAAATGTCTTCCAGTGCAGCTTCTTCTTCTTTGGCGATCTCTTCATGACTTTTTTGCGGAACTTGAGCACGCTGGCCTTCTGGAGTCGGAGTATTAGCACCTGAGAGGGTTGAACCATCTTTTGTTTTTTGCATCGGCTTTTCTTGAAACAGTCGAAGTTCACCACGTTCATGTTGCAGAAGAAGATAGCCCATAGCCAGGAAAATAAGTCCGACAAAGCCCATAGAGATTGTTGGAAGACCAGGGACCAGAGCAAAGAGGATCATGATAGAACCAACAATGAGAAGTGTTTTGGCATTTCCCATGAGTTGATTGATGGTTCCCTCAGCAAAATTACTTTGATCGCTAGAAGCTCTTGTGATCATAATACCTGTAGCTGTCGAAATGATAAGAGCCGGAACTTGAGATACTAATCCATCACCAATGGTCAAGATAGTAAAAATAGAGGCTGAATCGCCTACGCTCATATCATGCTGAAAAACACCGATCAAGAATCCGCCAATAATATTAATGATAGTGATAATAATACCGGCAATCGCATCACCTTTGACAAACTTTGCCGAACCGTCCATTGCCCCGTAGAAGTTCGCGTCTTGCAAGATTTCGGCACGGCGTCTTTTGGCTTCGCTTTCTTCGATGAGGCCTGCATTCAGGTCGGCATCGATAGCCATTTGTTTACCGGGCATCGCATCGAGTGTAAAACGAGCGGCAACTTCGGCAACCCTTGTAGAACCTTTGGTAATGACCATAAAGTTAATCAATACCAGTATTGAAAATACGATGATACCGATGACGTAATTACCACCGACAACAAAGTCTCCAAAACTGGAAATAATATCACTGACTTCTTCAGGACCTTCATGACAGTGACTCAAAATCATTCTTGTTGTTGCGACATTGAGCGATAGCCTGAAAAGAGTGATGATAAGGATCAGCGTTGGAAAGGTCGTTAAATCTGTGGGCTTTTGTATGTACAAAGAGATCAGGATGATTAAGACAGCGACAGAGATAGAGACAGTGAGCATAAGATCCAGCAGACCGCTTGGAAGTGGGACGATGATGATAGCAAGAATAGCCATGACAAAAAAGACGATACTCAGATCGCGTGAACGAACGATAAACTCCAAGACGGGAGTCAGCTGTCCCAAAAGTGCTACTTTCTTTTTAGCCATTGTCTAGAAGGTCCTATTTTTTAAGAATATCAGCAAGTGTGATACTCGCAAGAAAGTCGTCTATACGCCCTTGAAGGTTACTGATAAAGGGCCAGATATGACAACTTTCCTCTTTTTCAGCAGGACAGTTTCCAATCCCCGGAGAACAGTCAAATACGGTTGGTCCTTTTCCTTCTGCCGCTTGCATGACGCTCAAGATAGAGATTTCTTCTTTAGGCTGTATGAGGACAAAACCGCCTTTTACGCCCTTGTAAGATTTTAAGATTCCCTGGCGTGCCAAACTTTGTAGGATCTTGGCAAGAAAGCTTTTAGAAATCCCAAGCTCATGTGCTAATGTTTCGGTATCCATAGGATCGGTAGCCGTAGCTAGGGTCACTAGAGATAATAATGCATATTCGCTTGCTCGTGTCATCAGCATAGAGGTCAGTCCTTCTTTACTATATATATTGGGTGTATTATACATAAAATAGATAAAAGATAGATTTTGTCCTCTTTGTTTTTAAAATCATGGCATTAGGCATAAAAGGATTTCAACTGTATCTAATAAATTTTGGCTATACTTTCAAATCTCAAATTCTTGGGAAATTTAATATACCAATCAGGGAGGTCAATTATGGCTTTAGATTCGGCGAAAACAGAAGCGATTATAAAAGAATTTGGTCGCAAAGAGGGTGATACTGGTTCATCAGAGGTTCAAATTGCGCTATTGAGCGCGCGTATTGCAGAACTTACTGAGCACCTTAAGACATTTAAAAAAGATCATGCATCACGTCTTGGTCTTCTAAAACTTGTTGGTCAACGTCGTCGTTTGATGCGTTATTTCAAACGCAAAAACAAAGATGGCTATTATGCATTAATTGCAAAACTAAACATCCGCGACAACATCTAGTTTTAACACTAGTCTAAGAGGGCCTTTTGGCTCTCATTATCAATCCTTGATTTTTCTACATACATTATCTCAGTACACAGCTTTTTTTAATTTATCAACCTGTTTGTTTTTACTTGCTTAACATTAACGACTTTTGAGTTGTTACTTTTTGATAGTCTTTTTTTTATTTTCATATGCGATGGTGGTATTTCTGTCGAAATCAAGTCTTTTCTCGTGTATGCTGTCGATACAGACGGTTTTAATCTGAAAAACAATAAATTAACATTAAATATAATTAAAAAAAATATTCGATTGTTGGTTTCAATTAGATTTCAGCATTCTAGCGTTATGCTAACCTAAGAAATACGGAAATTCAGGAGAAAGACATGGCAAAAAAGAAAAATGTTTTGGATACTGAGGGGTTGACCTTTCTAGATGATGGTGAGGTTTTATACAGCTCTTTATACCTCTTGTCTGAAACAGATGAGAAGGGGATCATCACTTACGCATCAGACTCATTTATGCAGATCGCAAATATGGACGAGACTGAATTGTATGGACAGCCACATAACTGCGTACGTCATCCTGAAATGCCGCGTGCTGCGTTTAAATCATTGTGGGATGATGTTCAATCTAAAGGGTTCTGGACGGGGTATGTAAAGAATGCTCGCAAAGGCGGGGGATATTATTGGGTTTATGCCACAGTGCTTCGTTCTGTCGATAAAAATGGCAATACTAAATACGTATCTATTCGTGTTAAACCATCGCGTGAAGATATTAAGAAAGCTGAAGAGCTTTATGCTACTTTAGACTAAACTGAGAAAAGTGAGGAGATAATCTATGGCATTAGTAAAAAGCAGTTCATCAAGTAGTGTTGCCCCAGCAAGTGGAGGAGACAAGAGACGCCAACGAACTTTGGCCAAGCAACAACAGATCTCAGAAAGTATCTCAGGGATTGCTTCAAATATTTTAGACAATGCTCAAGAGTCAGTGTCAGCTATCGAACAGCTAAAGTCTTCAATGGAGCAGATAGCAACAGCGGCAGAAGAGAATAGTGGTGCGAGTGAACAGGCGCTGAAGAATGTTAAGGGTATTAATAATAACATCAATAGAATGACAGGTAATATTGATACCGTTATCAACTCGACTCTAGCCACAGGTGATACCATCATTAATGCCGTTAATATGATCAACGGTTCAGTTGAACGTATGACAGGTGCAGTAAGTGTTGCAGAGTCTTCTTCTAAAAAGAGTGAGGAGTTGAAAGTCTCTTCACAAAATATTGGTGAAGCGGTCGGTTTTATTGCTAAGATTGCAGATCAGACGAACTTGCTTGCGCTTAATGCTGCTATTGAAGCAAGTCGTGCGAAAGAACATGGTAAAGGATTCGCAGTTGTAGCAGATGAAACAAGAGCATTGGCAGCAGAGAGTGAGAAAAATGCGGAGTTCATCTCTGAGTTGGTCAATAAGATACAAGGTAGTATTGATACTATTATCAAGAACATTATCAATACGACCAATACGATTAGCAAAACAGGTGACACGTCATCTGAACTTAGTCTGAAGATGGAAGAGCTGACTAAGATTGCAGTTTACTCAGTTGAAGCGGCTCGGCAAGTTTCTGTATTTACACAAAAGCTCGGGAATTATGCGGCGACCGTCAATGAGGGTTCCGCTGAGATCGCAGAAGCTTCAAGCCGTGCAGCATTGTCTGTTGAGCAGACACTTAACGGAATTGAATTACAGTCGAATGCACTTGCACAGACAGAAAGAGATATTAAAGACTTAAGTGCACTGGCAGAAGAATTGAAATTTTCTACGGATACGGCCAAATCTGCTGAGGATATCGCAGCGACAGCGGATACAATCGGCGGCAATATGGAAGAGATTCAGTCAGGACTTGAGCAGGTTACACAGGCCCTTAATGAGATCGAATCATCTTCTCAAGCGACAAACCAGTCCGCACTTTCGAATAAAGATAATATTGAAGGCGGTATAGCCGCAGCCAAAGATATCGATAAGTTGATAGAGATTGCCAGACGAAACTTTGACTTGCTCAAAGTTTCTTTTGCCGAAGTGAAAAACTCGATGATTTCAATCAACGGGGAAGTCCTTAATTCTATCTCAGAAGGTAAGGGTGCAAGTGATGAGCTTGCAGTGATTGTTAAAGAGACTAAAAATGTCGATAAGACGGTAGGTAACATCTCCAACTCTATTATACAGTTGAATATGCTCGCTATCAGTGGTTCGATTGAAGCAGCCCGTGCCGGTGAGTTCGGAAAAGGGTTCGCCGTCGTATCGGCTGATATCAGATCATTGGCAAAAGACTCCGAATCGAATACTGAGAAGATTAACGATACGATTGAGGGTATGAATGCAGAGATCAGCATGGTCCAAGATGACTGGAGCAGTCTGCTTGATGGTCAGGGCGGTGAAAAAACACGTCTTGACTCATTGGTGTTGGAAATGGATAAAATCATTAACATGCTTGTCGAACTTCTTGACAGATATACAGGTCTTAAAGCGATCAATGATCAGAACTTAGAGGGACTGGACTCTGTTCTCATTGGTATCACCGAAATTCAAAAAGCAGTTGAGCTATCGGCTAAAAATGCTTTAGAGTCACGCAAAGCGAGTGAATTGATTATCGATACCATATCTCATATCGGAGAAGGTGTCGAAGAACTTGCTGTGATGGCAGATGAACTTCAACAGGGCTGATTACCTGTATAATGCGCCCTTTGGCTCTTTTTATGGGCTAGGGTAGAAGGATAATTAATGGAAATTAATGAAGTTTTAATCATAAAAGAGCAGGGATGTTTTTATGGGATTAATACGGATGAGGTTGAACAGATTTTACGTGTTCAAGATATCACTCCGATGGCAATGACCCCTGAATCTATTCGCGGTATCTGTTCTATTGAAGGTGCTATTCTCACAGCTCTTGATTTTTCTTATCTGCTTGATCCGAAACAAGCACTTGTAGATATTGCTGCATTTAAGGCAAGGCAGGTGACGATCAATACTCAAAAACACCGTTTTTCTCTTTTAGTTTCTGAAGTGATTAATTCGGTTGAAGTTGATAGCTCTGCTGTAGAGTATGTAGAGGATACGGATGATGTGATTATCGCCTTGTTGAAGCACCAAGATGATATCATTCAGATTATTAGTGTAGAACGTCTGATAGAAGATGTAAGACTGCCATCATATGTTTCAAAAGATGTACGTGAAATCAGCTCGAGTGGCTCAGGTGAAGAGAAACAATCCCATCTGCAACGTTTTCTTTTCTTTGTCATGGGAGAGGAAAAGTATGCCTTAGAAGTAGACTCGATCCGAGAGATTATCTCGTTACCAGAGAGTTTTACCGCAATCGCCGAGAGCAATAAAGAGATATTAGGGATGATGTCACTACGTCAAGACCTATTGGTTGTAGCGGATTTACGAATTTATTATGATTTTAAAGTCAAGAAGAGTGATAAGAACCGTATTATTGTTTCACAACATCTGGGACGTCATATTGGCCTTGTTGTCGATGACATCGTTGATATCCAAGATGTTGAGATCAGTCGTATCGAAGGATTACCTGAAAATTTCAAAGACAAGAAGATAAATGGTGTATTACATCTCAATAATGAGTTGGTAAGTATTGTCAACACGGATGTAATAAGAACACTGGTCAACGAACAAAGCCATCTGATATCAGACCAAGAAAAAGATGAAAACCAAAAGCAAGCAGCAGAAGAGTCACATAGGGAAGTTGTCATATTTCAAATGGCAGATGAAGAGTATGCTTTTGATATCGATGATGTCAGTGAAATCATTGATATGACAGATATTACGCCTGTCGCAGACAGCATTGAGCATATTAAAGGTGTTATCAATATCCGTGGTCAAGTTATCAGTATTGCTTCTTTGTATACTATCTTACGACTCAAAGAAAAAGAGAATATTGAACAACAGATCATCATCACGCAAGTCAATGACAACCGTCTCGGTTTTGTTGTGGACAAAGTGAATGATGTTAGAGGTATCAAAGACAGCGAGATAAAACCTGAAGAGGAGAAAGGACGTCTTTTTTCCAATATTTTGCAACTCAATAAAGGAAAACGCTTGGTACTGATGTTTGATACCAATGTCCTTTTCTCCTCATTGGCATTGGCAAAAAACGATAACAAGGAAATTGCTTGAGTAAAAAGGTGCTAATTGTCGATGATTCAGCATTGGTTCGTAAACAACTAAGGTCACTGATAGAAGATCTTGATTTTGAAATCGATATTGCAAAGAATGGTCAAGAGGCTATTGATAAGGCTCTCGCCAAGAACTATGATGTTATAACCATGGATATCAATATGCCTGTACTTGATGGTCTTTCCGCAGTTAAAGAGATCATGAAAAAGAACCCGACAGCTATTCTGATGGTGAGTTCTTTAACTTCTGAAAATGCATCCATCACGGTAGAAGCGATGGAACTCGGTGCAATAGATTTTATTTTAAAACCGGGAACAATGAATGTCGGCGTTGAAGAAAGCGGCAAGGAAATTATTCAAAAAATAAAATCGCTCAGCCGTATTCCGCGTCGACGGTTAAAAACTCCAGAGAAGGTGCCTGAAATTACTCGCGAACGACGTTCAAGACGTCAATACGAAGAGCAGAATATACCGCAAAAGAGTTCTAAAGATATTGATAAAATTGTGTTAATAGGTGTCTCTACAGGCGGGCCGGGACTTGTTGAAAGAATCGTTGCCTCGATACCTTTGGGCTATCCTCATCCTATCTGTATTGTTCAGCATATGCCTGAACAGTTTACACGAGCTTTTGCCGAACGCCTTGCCCGCGTTGCCATCGCTCCGGTACATGAATCATCGAACAATGATGAAGTTTTACCTGGACATATTTATCTTGCAAAAGGTGGGGTACATATGCATTTTCGCAAAAAAACCTCAGGCAAGATAGTGACTTATAACGATCAGGACAAAAATGGTCGTTTCTTTCAGCCTGCGGTGGATGAGATGTTTGATTCGGCTTTAAAAGTTTTTCCGGCAAACAAGATAGTCGGTGTGCTCTTGACCGGTATTGGAGATGATGGTGCTGATGGCATGGTGAAGATTAAAAAAGGTGGCGGTTATACTCTTGCCGAGTCTGAAGAGTCATGCACTGTCTACGGAATGCCGAAAGAGGCCTATGAGAGAGGCGGGGCCTCTCAGGTATTGGACTTTGAAGAGATAAGAAAGAAAATAGTTAATCTGAAATAGATGAAGCTTGAATAGGAGAGCCAATGGCATTGATTAAAAGAGATACGAAGAGTGAAGTCAAAGAACTGCCTGCCTTTAGCAGCTTAGAAGAGGCGATCAGTTTTTATGAAAGTACGGAAGCTTTTGATGAAAAGTCGTATGCACTTGAAGAAATGGTCAAGTTCAAAGACGGTGCACACTTCTTAGTAGACAAGCTTATCGAACGAACTACGCATAAGGATACGGCAGCACGTATAGCAGCGATCTTGTCACAGCTTGATCCCAAAGAAGCACCAATTGAACAGGTTATGGAGTTGCTAAAGCTTTCAAATGCCTATATCCGTAATTTGGGTATCTCTATCTTACAGGATTATGGTCAGGAGATAAAGTATTATATTGTAAAGTTTCTAATCGGAGATGATTATGACCTTCGTATTTTCGCTATCAATGTCTTGGGAGATGTGAACTTTGCTGAGTCACGTGATATGCTGATTGAATTACTGGAGAATGAGCAAAATATAAATGTTGCGATGACGGCAGTAGACTATATGGCTGAAATAGGGCAGCCTGAAGACGTTGAACTTCTTAGACGAGTCAAGGAGCGTTTTAAGGATGAAAGTTATGCGGCTTTTGCCATTGATGCTGCTATTAAATCAATAGAGGCCTAGCATGTTTAATGAAGGAAACTTTGAAAAGCTAGCTGAATTTATTTATCGTAAAAGCGGGATCTTTCTTGAACTCAGCAAGCATTATGACAAGCTGAATAAATATGTCGTCAATCGTATTGAAGAGCTAGAGGTATCAAACTTTAGAAAGTACTTCTTTAGACTTCGTTTCGAAGACAAAGATGGAAGTGAATTTCAAAACCTTATGAATGCCGTCACGGTTAACGAGACCTATTTTTTCAGAGAGCATGATCAGTTTGAGGTGATGGTCAACGATGTCTTACCGCAGCTTGACAAGATACGTCCGAGTGATGAACCTCTTCGAATCCTTTCTGCTCCCTGTTCTACGGGAGAAGAACCCTACTCGATGGTCCTTTATCTTCTTGAAGAGGCTAATCTGATTGAACGAAGAGATATTGAGATTGTAGGGATCGATATCGATTCAAATGTTATCAAAAAGGCACAAGACGGAAAATTTTCAGAACGTTCAGTCCATGCTATTCCTCCTGGTCAATTGGCAAAGTACTTTAAAAAGGGAAGTTTTTCATACACTCTTATCGATGATCTTATCGGCGCGGTAGACTTTAAAGTTGTCAATATATTTGATAGGGCCCAAATACGTGAGTTGGGAAAATTTGATATTATCTTTTCTAGAAACATGTTGATCTACTTTGATGATGCGAGTAAAAAAGAGGTGGCAATGAACTTTTATGACATGTTAAAGCCGAGCGGGTACGTTTTTTTAGGGCACGCAGAGTACATGTCTCGTATTGTCTCGGTTTATAAGGCGAGAAAGTTCGGAAGCACGATGATTTATCAGAAATGATCGTCTCTTTTTTATGCCTAAAAAGCAGCAGATGAGAGCAGTGGTAGCTATCTTTGAAGATAGCTATCGGTGCTCTTTGAAATAGAACCAATGAATATTAAATAAAAAGGAAAAAAATTATGGCGAATCCAATCGTTATGTTTATCGATGACTCTGAAACAGCTTTAGCTTCAACACGTATGACGGTTTCATCAATGCCAATAGAAGTAAAACAATATCTTGAGGCACAACTGTGTTTAGCTGATGTGAAGGCGGGTGTTGTGCCTGATCTGATCATTACCGACCTTAATATGCCAGTTATGAATGGTCTGGAACTTTTAAAAGCTTTACGTGAACTTCCGGCAACAAAACGTACACCGGTGTTGATGTTGACAACAGAGACAAAGGATGAGTTGAAACAGCAGGGGAAAGCATTGGGTCTTACAGGATGGATTGTAAAACCTTTTAATCCGACACAGTTAAAATCAGCGATTACACGGGTATTGCGTTTACCAGCATAATAGAACTGAAATAATTTATTCGAAAGTAGGAAAACATGATATTTGATTCACTGCATGAACTGTTAGAACATATCAAGGAAGTGGAAAAAGATACGATTAAGATATCTAAGGAAGCACAGATGAAACTTTCCACGTTTATGGAAAATCAAAATATCGAGTTAGATGATGATGCGGCGGAAGCTCTGCAGTATCAAGATATTGTCTCACAGCAACTTTCGGCAACGATCGAAGCAATTGAGTTGGTACAAAAAAACTTACAGATGTTCTCTCATACGTTTAAAGAAGATGAAAAGATAGCGGATGACAGTGTGATCAAACTGCGCGCAAAGATGAATTCAGTGTTGGATGAGGCAAAAGCGAAAAAAGAGGCTTTTAGCGGCCATCTTAAAAATCCATCAGAAGATAATGAAATAGAGTTTTTTTAGGAGAGAATGATGAAAGTAATGGTAGTGGATGATTCAAAAACGGTACGGATGTATCACGGTTCTTTACTTAAAGAGATGGGTTTTGAAGTCGTGGAAGCTGAAAACGGGATGGAAGCTCTCGAAAGGAGTCTCGACTCAGACATCGCTTTGTATCTCGTGGATGTCAATATGCCTATTATGGATGGGTACTCATTTGTACAAGAGATACGTAAAGAACCGGTTTATGCAATGACTCCTATTATTATGATTACAACTCAGGCTCATGATGAGGACCGTACAGAAGCTTTTAAAGTAGGTGCCAATCTTTTTGAGACAAAACCGATAAAGCCTGAAGTATTGAAGAACTATTTGAGAATTTTAATCCCATAAGGAGCTGCTATGAATCCATTATTAGAATCATTTTTACAAGAAGCCAGAGAAAACCTTGCTTTTATTGACCAAAACATTGAAAATCTTGGTTCAGGCGATAGTGAACTTGTCAATGCGGTCTTTAGAGCAGCACATACACTTAAAGGGGGCTCTGGAATTGTCGGTTTCAACTCTGTTAAGGATATAACGCATCATGCAGAAGATTTGCTAGATATGGTTCGTGATGGAGATGTCGCTCCGACTGAAGAGGTCATTGAGTCTTTATACAATGCTTTTGATGAGGTTATGAATCTTATAGAAGCCGCTGAAGATACAGAAGATATTGTAGAAGCAGATGAAGAGGTTGTCAATACGCTTATCGAAGAGCTATGTGAAAGAATGGGTAAAAGCAGTGAGAAAGAGGCTTGGAATATGCCTATGACTTTGCTTCAGGATAAGTCCAAGATTGTCAATTTACCTATTAACTTCTTAGCTGGTTCTGGAATATCTTTGCCGATTCAAATGGATGCAATCACAGAAGAAAACTTTAATGATGTACGTTTTTATGCGATTGTCTTCGATGTTGATGCATCATGTATGGTCTTTGGTAATGACCCTGCCTATACGCTCTCTCTTCTGGGTGATAAGGTCAAGTACGTCTACTCTTGTATGGAGGAGGAAGCGGCCAAGTCGGTAATCAGCGGTATTGATGATGAGGACGAGGGACTCGGCCTGAGTCTACAGATTATTGCTTTTGTTGAGGCAGGGTATGACGAGATTGAAGAGGCCTTGTATAACTTTATGGATGAATTGATCTTTTTACCGCTTGATATTGTCACTCTCTTGGGCGTGAGTAAAGGTGAAGTTCATGAGCTTGATGTAATGAAAGAGCTTAGTGCCAATGCGAAGAAAGAGCTGACATCCAAAGAGAAGCTTAAAGCATTGATTGATGAGTCACTGGGGCTTATTGGAGAGGATACGATTCAGTATGCTCAACTCAAACGTTTTGTTGATATCATGGAGTGCACAGATGACCTTCAGCCTCTAAGCAACTTTTTTGACGGGCTACATAGTGGTAGGGTCTTTTCCGGCGAGGTGAGTACTAATGCAGAATCAAAAGCGGAACCTGCTCAGATGATAAAACCGGTCATAGATGAAGCTACGCGTGAAAGCGCGAGAAGCATAGTTTCTCAACAACTGATGCAGTTGGAAGCTTCTGATGATGAAGCTGTATTTGAACGTGTCAAGATGATATTAGAAAGAACAGCACAGTCACTTGGTGAGAGTATGGAAGGTGTCTCTAACAAAGATGAATTGATGGCCTTCGCATCGGCTCTTGTCAGTGATGAAATCCCTGAAGTGAGTCTGGAAGAACCTGTTCCAGAGGAGATTATTCAAGAAGCTGTGTTTGAAGAAGAACCTAGCGTTGATCATCAAATGACTCCAGTAACAGAGAATCCGGTAGTAACAGAAGAAGCACCGAAAATTGAAGTTGCCCAGGAAGAACCACGTACTCAAGTTGAACCGGCTGCTAAGACGGAGTCAAAACGCAATGTCATTGGAAAAACAGTCAAAATCGAACAAGAGTCTGTTGATTCCTTGATGAATATCATCGGTGAGTTACTGGTTGCTAAAAACTCATTGCCATATCTGGCTGATGGTGTGCATGAGATGACTCCTGAAGATGTCAAACGTGCCATTATGGAGAAATACACTTTTATCAATCGTCTTTCAGAACAACTGCAAGACCTTATCATGTCGATGCGTATGCTGCCTATCTCCTATGTGTTTGACCGTTATCCTAAACTGGTCAGAGATATTACAAAGAAGCTGGACAAGAAGGTCAATTTACACATGGAGGGCGGTGACACCAAGCTGGACAAGAATATTATCGAGATGCTTGCCGATCCGATGATCCATATCATGAGAAACTCGCTTGATCACGGTATTGAACTTCCTGACGTACGTATTGCCAAAGGTAAAAACCCTGAAGGGAATGTCAACCTAAAAGCCTATGCCCAGTCTGACAAGATCATCGTCGAGATTAAGGATGATGGTGCAGGTATCAATGTAGAACGTGTTATTCAAAAAGTCATTGAAAAAGGGTTGATGAGTATGGACCAAATCGATGCTCTTGATGATAATGGCAGAGCAGAACTTGTCTTATTGGCAGGTCTGTCCACAGCTGAATCCATTACCGAATTTAGTGGGCGTGGTGTAGGTATGGATGTCGTTAAAAAATCAATTGAGAGTTTTGGCGGAAGTATATCGATTCGCACTGAGGCAAATGTAGGTACAACAATCACTCTGGCTATACCGGTATCATTGGCGGTAACATCTCTTCTTCATGTAGAGATGAGCGGTGTGCATTATGGTTTCCCAATGGATTCTGTACAAGAGACTGTCAAAATAGAGAAGAGTGAGATAGAGGCCTTACATAATGAACCGTTTATCTATCTTAGAGGTGAGGTGATCCCACTGCTGTTCATCAACTCAATGCTTGACTTGGAAGAGATCAAGAACAAAGAGTTGAGTATCGTCGTTCTTAATATCAAGGGTAACCTGCTCGCTGTTGTTGTCAATCAGCTTCTTGGACAGCTTGATGTTGTGCAAAAGCCTCTGCTGGGAATGCTGCAAGGACATCCGATATTCAGCGGAACAGCTCTTCTTGGAAATGGGCAGATTATTATGATGATAGACCCTGTAGGTCTTTTGGGTATCTCTTCACAACTCCAGGTTCCATTAGAGGAAGTCTCATGAGGTCCTTTGTTATCTTTTCTGTACTAGGTCAATATTATGGTATTGATATCGAAAGTGTAAAACGTATCTTGCCGGCACAGGAACTGACCGAGATACCTGATGAAGGTGAGCATATCGAAGGCATGTTTCAGTATGAAGAGAGTGTTCTGAAGGTGATCAGCTTTCGAAAAGCAATAGGACAAAATAGTTATGAAGAACAGTTGCAAGAGATGTTTCCCATACTGGAGTCTCAGCATAAAGAGTGGTTAGAGACTCTTAAGCAGAGTGTAGAGACGGGAGAGTCTTTTTCGGATACGACTGATCCTCACGTCTGTGAACTGGGAAAATGGATAGACTCTTTCCACCCCGATAATGAAGAGGTCCTTGTTTTGATGAAAAAACTTAGTTATTATCATCAGAACCTGCATATCTCTGCTGTTGATGTCTTGGAAAAACGAAATGTCTCTATTGATGAAGCAAAAGAGTTGATAGAGACTAGTGTGAATGAACATTATATGAACACACTTGATTGCTTGTCTAAGGTCTCTGATCTTTCGGCTACAGTTGCGGCTGGACTACAGCGCTGTTTGATTATAGGGGATGACAAGGGTGGTTTTATTGGGCTTAATATCGATGCTGTAGAAGATATTGTACATGTAGAAGAAACTGAATTACATGAGGTACAGGATGTACAGCACATGGGTGATTTTATGAATGTTGCAGCTATCTTGTCACATAATAAAAAACTAGTGACTATCATCAAAGATATCTCACTCGAGAAAAGGAGTGCATAATGCCAATTGAATCTAAAGGGAATAATATAACTTTGACAGGGGTCATCTATGAAGATGAAGTCTTACAACTGCGTGATCAACTGAATACACTTGCACCCGAAGAGCTTGTTTTTGATTTGAGTGATTGTGATGATGTACACCTCTCTGTAATTCAGCAGATTCTGGCGTATAAAAAGCTTTATAGCTGTAAGTTTGAGTTTGCTTCCACGCCTAGAATCTATCAAAAAATCATAGAAGGATTTGATGTAGGTGAGTGTAATCTATAATTTACTTCATGAAGAGCATTGGGTATAATCCTGCTAATAAAACCATTAAAAAGTAACTCATGAAAACTATTGTCATATCTAACCGAAAAGGTGGCTCGGCTAAGACGACAACGGCAGTCAATCTCGCCACAGAACTTGCCAAAACACACTCTGTGCTTCTTATAGATTTCGACACGCAAGGGCATGCCTCCATCGGTGTCGGTTCAGCACCGATGGAGGATGGAGGTTCACACTCTATCTTTTTTGGAAAGACCTTGAGCGAGAACTTTGTCCCTACTGTATTAAACAATCTTACCTTGGCCCCGGCACATGCTCTGTTCGACGTCTATGAATACTCTGATTTGCGAGGGGTATTAAAGAACCGTTTTAAAAAAGAGAAAGTGGGCGATTTTTTTGATTACTGTATTATTGATACCGCACCAACGTTCGATGCCTTACTAAAGAACTCACTTGAAGTCGCTGATGTCGTTGTAATTCCTTTTGTTCCCCATCACCTTGGCGTTGTTGCCGTTGGACAGATGGTACGTGCAGTTTATCAGATGTCCACACAGATGAATGCGGAGATTCAGCATGTGGGTATGTTGCCGGTGATGTATAACCCTCACATCAACGAGCACAAAGAGTCCCTGCAAAAAGTGCAGGGGGCTTTTGGAAAGTCAAAGGTCTTTGCTCCTATTGGAACCGACATCAAACTTGCACAACAGTTTGAGTCCGGCGAACCAATTGTGCTTATGGAAAAGCGAACCAAAGGGATGAAGGATTATAAAGCCTTCTGCAAAGAGCTGCTCAATAGGATCAGCTGATTCGTTGAAAACGAATAAAATTGTATAAATTATGTTATTCTATTGACATAGTTATATGTATAAAAGGCCTCTGTGATGAAGATTTTGATTGTTGATGATAATGCCAATAACAGAATGCTCTTATCCCTTCTTGTGCAAGAATACAATGCAAGTCGTCAGATCATAGAGTGTGAGATTGATGAATGTGCTAACGGGCTGGAAGCACTTAATAAGTCACAGGAAATAAAATACGATCTGATCTTTATGGATATCATGATGCCAGTGATGGATGGTATTGAGGCAACGACAAAGATACGTGAACACGATAAAGAAGTTATGATCATCGCAGTATCGGCGGTTGATGATGATAAAAGACAAAAAGAGATTTTACGCTGCGGAGCGGAAGATTATGTCTCCAAGCCGTTGGACACCGAACTGTTATATGCGCGTTTAGAGAACTATTTTTCACTTTTGCCCAAACGTCATCAGATCGAAAAGCTTGGCAACGAAAAATCCGTCAACCTTTATACGAAAGAGGTCTTCCATCGACAAACGATTTTTTATGTGGAAAATGATGAGGCCTTGTCAGAGTTTTGGGAATATTATCTTCTAGGTGATGAATCAACGAAAGTCGATGGACTCTCTGATGTCGTGCGTGCAGTCTATGCGTTAGGGGATGCTGTCGTCAAAGCTTCCCAAAAACCATGGATTATTGTAGAAGCTGATAATGATGCTATCTATTTTACACTCAACAAGCTCGATGCGATTGATGAGAGTATCGTCAAGCTCATTATACAAAAGAACAAAGAGGTCAAGACATTCAAGTCCATCAGGGAAAAGATAAGTTTTCGACTTGAGAAAATAATCAGTATTATTGCAGAGGAAGATAGGCCGTCTTTTGAGACGGTGAAAGCTGCCGAGACAATGATTAATGTCAAAGATCAGGATATTCAAATCGCTCAGACAAATATACAAGAGTATCAGGTCTTTAACTACATGGACCATGACGATCTATTGGACATGTATGAATATTTAGGGGATCTGAGCTCGTTAATGCTTATGCTGGGCAGTTCCCGATTAAATGAGGATGATATCCAACAGATTGCCGGCTTGCTTGATGTACTGGGTAAACGTCTGAGAATCTATACGCAAAGCTTTCCCATAGGTAAATCACTTTTGAACCTAAGCAGTGAGATATTTTCACACATGCAGCGTTTCATGGAGATTGAAAAAGACCTATCCGATATAAGCGGGGCATTTGTTTCTGACTTACAGACCTGGGCCAAAATGACCTTCGAAGAGGGTGCACCTTCAGCGGACTTTATGAATGACACGATTGTAGCAAATACGCAAACTATTATTTCAATGCTGAAAGACGATGGCTTGAACGATGAGGAGAGTGACCTCGATGACATTTTTGATTTTTAAAGGAGTTTTATGTATACGGTTGAAGTAAAAAACGCATGTTCCTGTGCTATAAAGCGTGCTATTGCAGAACAGCAGAGCTTTGATAATAAAGAAGAAGCGCAAGAAGAAGCAGAGAGATTATTGGAGCAGATGCGAAGTGAATTCTGCAAAAAGCATAGGTTTGAGTTACGTAATGAATTCGGAAGTTTCTGTATCTATATCTTACCTAATAAGTAGGATATAGGCGGTATCTATTGACTTCTTGATCTGGGCACACACGCTTTTTCTACATTTCACTATTGATTTCATTTTATTCAAAACAATTTTTTAACGACTTAAGGGCCTTTATGCCTGTGCATGACATAGGAGTTCTTTTAGAGAAAAATAGTTGAGTCAATTAATATCAAGTTAATTAAGCAAAATTGTTTAGTTTATACTTGACATTCAATGACTCAATTATGTATAATATTGCCGAAATATAAAAAAGGAGGCGCATTGATGTCGCAAGAGGAACACGAGAACGCTGAGAATCTTGATGCTGAAAACGAAGAGATTGAAGCGCAAGAGGAAGCTTCTGAAGAAGTGACCGAAGAGAATGAACTAGAAACTTTAAAAGCGGCATTGGCTGCGAGTGAGGACAGATATCATCGCGTCCATGCTGATTTTGAAAATATTAAAAAACGTTTAGAAAAAGAGAAGTATCAGGCATTAGAATACTCTAATGAAAAGTTTGCAAAGGACCTTATTCCTGTGATTGATGCCTTGGAAGGTGCAATCAAAGCAAAAGATTCCGATGCAGATCCGCAAGTCTTGCTTGAAAAGGTAAGTGAGGGTGTTGAGCTTACGATGAAACAGTTTTTAAGTGTTCTGGAAAAGCACGGTGTCACACCGGTATCCGAAGATGAAGAGTTTGATCCGAATGTTCATCATGCGGTTCAGCAAGTTGATAGTCCAGATCATGAATCTGGTCAGATTGTCAGTACCTTTCAAAAAGGGTACAAATATAAAGAACGTACATTGCGTGATGCAATGGTCGTAATAGCAAATTAAATATATAGATTTTTAAAGGAGACAATATGTCAAAAGTAATTGGAATCGACTTAGGAACAACAAACTCATGTGTTGCAGTTTATGAAGGTGGTGAAGCAAAGATCATCCCAAATAAAGAGGGTAAAAATACGACACCATCGGTAGTCGCGTTTACAGATAAAGGCGAAGTTCTTGTCGGTGATCCGGCAAAACGTCAGGCGATTACAAACCCAGATAAAACGATCTCATCAGTCAAACGTATTATGGGTCTGATGATGAACGAGGAAAAGGCCAAAGAAGCCCATGATAAGGTAACGTATAATATCGTTGATAAAAACGGTATGGCAGCTGTCGATGTTGCGGGTACTATCTATACACCACAAGAGATCTCTGCAAAAATCCTTACGAAACTAAAAGAAGATGCAGAAGCATATTTAGGTGAGAAAGTGACGGATGCTGTTATTACGGTTCCTGCTTACTTCAATGATGCACAGCGTAAAGCGACTCAGGAAGCCGGTGCGATCGCGGGTCTTAATGTTCTACGTATTATTAATGAGCCGACGGCTTCTGCACTGGCTTACGGTCTTGATTCGAAAGAAGAAGAGACAGTCTTGGTATATGACCTTGGTGGTGGTACATTTGACGTTACGACACTTGAAATCTCTGACGGTACCTTTGAAGTACTTTCAACAGACGGTAATGCATTCCTGGGTGGGGATGACTTCGATAATAAGATCGTTGATTTCTTGGCATCTGATTTTAAAGCAAATCAAGGGGTAGACCTTAAAAATGACAAGATGGCACTTCAGCGTCTGAAAGATGCAGCTGAAAATGCGAAAAAAGAGCTTTCTTCTTCGACTGAGACAGAGATCAACCTTCCGTTCATCACGATGACAGAAGCTGGTCCTCAGCACCTTGTTGTTAAATTGACACGTGCTAAGTTTGAAGGGATGATCGAATCACTTGTTGAAGAGACTATTGATCACATCAAAGTCGCGATGAAAGATGCAGATCTTGAAAAAGACGATATCAAAGAGATTATCATGGTCGGTGGATCTATCCGTGTACCAAAAGCACAAGAGATGGTTTCAGCATATTTCGGCGGAAAAGATCTTAATAAGTCAGTTAACCCGGATGAGGTTGTTGCTGCAGGTGCTGCTATTCAAGGTGGTGTATTACGTGGTGATGTCAAAGATGTTCTTCTTCTTGACGTTACACCTCTTTCACTTGGTATCGAGACACTTGGCGGTGTTGCAACCAAGGTTATTGAAAAAGGTACGACGATCCCTGTTAAGAAATCTCAGGTCTTCTCAACAGCTGAAGATAATCAGCCGGCAGTATCTATCTCTGTTGTTCAAGGGGAGCGTGAGTTCGCTAAAGACAATAAGTCATTAGGTCTGTTTGAGCTTTCTGGTATTCCATCAGCGCCACGTGGTGTGCCTCAGATTGAAGTAACGTTTGATATCGATGCGAATGGTGTTCTTACCGTTTCTGCGCAAGATAAGGGTACAGGTAAGTCTCAAGAGATCAAAATTACTGGTTCTTCAGGACTAAGTGAAGAAGAAATCGAAAAGATGATCCAAGATGCTGAGAAAAACAAAGCTGAGGATGCAAAACGTAAAGAGATGGTTGATCTTCGTAATCAGGCAGATGCTCTGATCGCTCAGACTGAGAAGTCTTTGACTGAGATGGCAGACAAGATCGATGCTGAAGAAAAAACAGCAATCGAAGATGCTATTGCTGATCTTAAAGAGACACTAAAAGATGAATCGGCAAGCAAAGAGCTGATCGAATCTAAAGTAAAAACATTAACAGAAGCTAGCCACAAAATGGCAGAGCAGATGTATGCTAAAGAACAAGGTGAAGGCGCGCCATCAGGAGCTAAAAAAGCTGACGATGACGTTATCGACGCTGAGATCGAATAATTATGCAGAGAGGTATTAGCCTCTCAGCTCCTCTTCCCGTTTTCCCATACAACAAAATATAATTTCTAAACACATAAACTATTAGTCAATTATTTACAAAACTTCATTAAGATTATGAGTATAAATTCTTATAGGAGAACGATGATGAAACTTGGTTTACTGATAGTGCTCACACTGTTACCTCTATCTGTTTTTGCGACAGACTTGCATGATAGTGTTGAAAAAGGAAATCTGGAAAAGGTTAAAGAGCTCCTTGATAATGGCGAGGATATCAATGCAAAAAACTACGAATATCAGCAGACAGCTCTTCACATCGCTGCCTATACTGAAAACTCGGAGATACTGAAGTATCTTATTGAAAAGGGTGCTAATATCAATGCCAGAATGAAAAATGGCCGTAGTGCACTTCATATCTCAGCTTTTCATGGGGATAGAAAGTCCATAGTCTTTTTGCTTCGTGCTAATGCTGATGTCAATGCAAAAGGCAAGGACGGTATTACACCGCTTCACCGTGCGGCAGAAGGCGGTGATATCGAGACAATTAGACTGTTACTTGAAAATGGTGCACAGATCAATGCGCAAAGCAAAGATCTCTCAACGCCACTACATGTGGCAGCATATATCGGCAACAGCAAGGCATCTGAGTTTTTAGTCGAACAAGGGGCCGATATCAATGCGAAAAACTCTGAAGGCATGACACCGCTTCAAGAAGCCAAGGAAGCAGAAGAGACAAAGACGATTCAGACACTTCAGCGTCTTGTTTTAAACTAAGTGAAGAGAAGATCTTTCTTCACTACTGCTTTGTCTCTCATCTAAAAACTTTTATCTTAAGTCGTTTCTTTTACTCATATCGATATAATAACTCCTATTCAAAATACAGACTATCCACTAAACGAGGCAATAATGGAAAAATTTTTAGAAGAAGCTAAATCAGCAAGTACTGTTTTTGCAGAGCTTGGCGGGGGTGAAAAGAATCGTATCCTTCATGAGATGGCAGACGCCTTAGAAAAGAACAAAGATGATATCATCAAAGCCAATCAGATTGATATGGCAGATGCCGACAAAAACAACTTGACATCTGCTTTGAAAGACAGGCTCCTGTTGGATGAGCGTCGTATCAATGATATGGCGAGAAGTGTTAGAGAGATATCGGCACTTAAAGAACCGGTGGGACGCGTACTTGACGGCTGGGTACTTGATAACGGTATAAAGATTGAGAAGGTCACTGTACCTATCGGAGTTGTCGGTATTATCTATGAGTCACGTCCCAATGTGACTTCAGATACAGCTGCACTTTGTTTCAAAAGCTCAAACATCTGTATACTAAAGGGCGGTAAAGAGGCAGAGAACTCGAACCGTGCTATCGCAAAAGTCCTGCAGGATGTTCTTGTCAAAAACCATCTTCCGGCTGCTTTGGTCTCGCTGCTTCCGGATTCTTCGCGTGAGGGTGTGGCACAACTTATCAAGATGGATAAGTATGTCGACCTTATCGTACCTCGGGGAGGTGAGGGGTTGATCCGTTATGTCTGTGACAATGCTTCTGTACCTGTCGTCAAACATGACAAGGGCCAGTGTCATACCTATATTGACAAAGATGCTTCAGTTGATATGGCCATCAAGGTCGCTATCAATGCAAAGACACATAGACCGGGTGTCTGTAATGCGATGGAGACACTTTTAGTCAGTTCGACGATTGCCCCTATTATTTTGCCAAAACTAAAAGAGGCTTTTGATGCAAAAGGGACTCTTCTAAAAGGGTGTGAAATTACTCAGGAGATCATTCAGACAGAACATGCCGGTGATAAGGAGTTCCATACCGAATATCTTGATAATATTTTAAACATTCGTGTCGTCGAAGGTGTCGAAGGCGCGATCGAGCATATAAGAACCTATGGTTCGGGGCATTCTGAAGCGATTATCACAGAGAACTATACCGTTGCGGAGAAGTTCTTAAACAGTATTGATGCAGCTGCCGTCTATGTCAATGCATCGACACGTTTTACAGATGGGGGTGCTTTTGGATTTGGTGCAGAAGTGGGGATCAGTACTAATAAGTTGCATGTTCGAGGTCCTATGGGTATTGAAGGACTTACGACGTACAAGTTTAAACTTTATGGTTCGGGACAGATCCGCTCTTGAACGTATTGAAAATTGAGAATATTGATTTTGGCTATGACAAGCAGTCTCTTCTGTACAAGGCATTCTCACTTGAGTTAAAAAAAGGAGAGATCAAGACGGTAGTCGGTCCAAGCGGATCGGGGAAAAGTACCTTGCTTGAACTTATTGTCGGTAATTTGAAGCCACTTAGGGGAAGGATTGAATCGGGGCGTATTGCACAGGTGTTTCAAGACCCCTACAGCTCCTTTCATAACTCCTACTCTATCATTAACCAGATCAATGATGTGGCCTGTATTGATGATATGGATGGCTTGCTTGAGGAGATGGGTTTAGACAAAGACCTTCTGGATAAGAAGCCCTTTGAGCTTTCCGGCGGACAGCTTCAGCGTGCCTCTATTCTACGAGCACTTTTGATGAAACCAGAACTGTTGCTCTTGGATGAACCGACCTCTGCTTTGGATAATGTGATACAACTGGATGTCATGAAGTTATTGTTGAAGCACCTTGATAAAGTAGGGATGCTTTTAATCACCCATGAACATGAGCTTGCTGCTTGGTGTTCAGATGAAATAATCGAGTTAATATGATACTTTATATACATGGTTTTGCTTCGTGTGGCAACTCAAACAAGACACAACTTCTGCGTGAGAACTTTGACGGAGTCCTATGTCCGGATATCCCGGTGGATCCTGATGAGGCAATTGCATTTATTCAAAAGCTTATCTTAGACAATAATGTAGACCTTCTTATCGGGTCGTCTTTAGGTGGGTTCTATGCAGCCTATTTTGCTGAAAGATTTCAAATCAAAGCTGTCTTGCTGAATCCTTCGACACAGCCGTTTTTGACATTGGCTCCATATGTAGGTACGAACGAGTTCTTCTGCAGCGGCGAGAAGTTTGAATGGAGTAAAGAGCATATCAACAAACTCTTTAGTTATGCGATCTCAAAAGACAGTATCAAGTCACCTCTATTAGTGCTTCTTCAAAAAGAAGATGAGGTCTTGGATTACAAAAAGGCAGCTGAGTTTTATGAGAACTATCAGGTGATCGTACAAGAGGGTGGGAACCACCGTTTTGAGAACCTGAATGAGTATCTTGGAATGATCCGGGAGTTTATAGGATAACATTTTAGATGAGCAATCAAAAAATTGCTTATGGTTTGTAGTTGTTTTTTTGACTTATTTTGTGATTTTTCCTTCTTCTGATTTTATGGCAATGAATAGTCCACTAACGACAAAGAGCACATAGCCATAAATCGTAATTTCATTTTCTTTATAACGATTTGGAGCATATGGATTGACAGCTTCCTTGAATTCATTGATTTTCTTTTCTATATCTTTAGGTTCTAAACTATGACTAAGCCTATTACGTAAAGCATTTAATTTGTTAAGTGCTGTCCAAATCCACATATTCTGAAGTTGATCATTTGCTAGCGAAGAGGCTAACTCAAGTTTGTTTATAAAGCTCCAATGATTTTTTTCTAGCTGAAGATGTTTGGGATGCTTTACTTTTAAGTGTATATAATCAGATAATAATTCTTCAGCTAAGAGATGGGCTTTTAATATTGGTAAAGAAATATCGGGTGAATCATCTGGAATATGTGACATGAATCGGGTTCGAAAGGAATTTATTTCATTTTCAAGAATATTATTCATAGTGATCTTTTCCTGATATATAACTATTTATTTAATGGACATTATATATAGATTAGCTTGATATCCTCTAAATAACTTAATATTAAAGAAGCAGAACTAAATCTATGTTTTGGTAGAATAAACTTTTAAATTTCTTGAGCACTTGATCACAAAAAAGGTATTGATAATGAATCTAGCCGACAAAGTATTAGCAGT
>JBFESZ010000021.1:0-26601 GCA_041548245.1 Sulfurimonadaceae bacterium | reverse complement strand
GCTTTCTCAATTGCTTTTGCCAGTTTGGGAAATATGCGTGACATATTTCCCCAACGTTTCATCTTTGCCGCTTTACGATATTCAAAGGCTCTACCCATAAAATGTATCCTTGTCAGGCTCTTTGGCCATGTTTTATTGCGCGTATTATAACTATTAAAAAATATTAGGAAAATAAATTTAACTTACTCAGTGTATTAGTTTGATAAAATTCCATAATTATTTTATAGGACCTAATAGATTATGAAACTATCTTTTGATAAGACCTTATACGTTTTGGCACCATTGGCAGGGTATACGGACCTGCCTTTTCGTTCTGTTGTAAAAAAGTTCGGTGCGGATCTGACTGTTTCAGAGATGGTGAGTTCAAACGCTCTTATCCATAATTCGGAAAAATCGATAAAGATGCTTGAGAAAAATGCCATTGAAGATCCTTATTCTGTGCAGATTGCAGGTGGAGATGTGGATGTGGTCAGAGGGGCAGTTGAGTTTATCAATACCCAAGAAGGTGTCGATGCTATTGATTTTAATTGTGGCTGTCCTGTCCCAAAGGTCGTCGGTGGAGGATCGGGTTCATCTTTACTACGAGATCTTGATCAGATGGGAAGATTGATTGAGACGATTAAAAAGACATCAAATAAGCCTTATACGAGTGTAAAAATCCGTTTGGGATTCAGTGAAAAAAATCATATTGAGATCGCCAAAGTGGTACAGGATGCGGGTGCCGACTTTATTGCGGTTCATGGTCGTACCAGAGCAGGGCGCTTCAAGGCTGAGGTCGATTATGATGCCATTGCCGAAGTCAAAGAGGCATTAAGTATTCCGGTGATTGCCAATGGTGATATCACGGATTATGAAAAAGCACAATGGGTACTTGAACATACGAAGGCAGATGGTCTGATGATAGGTCGTGGGGCAATTGGCCAGCCATGGATATTTCATCAGCTTAAGACTAATGAGAAAGATGTCAGTATAGCACTGAAAAAAGAGATCGTCCTGGAACATTATGACAAGATGATCGAGTTTTACGGCGGACATGGTGTGCCAATGTTCAGAAAACATATCCACACCTACTGCAAGGGCCTCAAAGGTGCATCGGCATTGAGAAACCAAGTCAATACGATCAATGACATTGATGAATTCAGAAAGGTCCTGGAAGACTTCTATAATACAACGGAAGAGGCTTAAGCCCTGCTTTAAGGGATTCTCTTTAGCATGATAAAGAGATGGACAAAATTATCTAAGCGAGTTTATATTAGCTCGTGAATCTTGCCTGAGGCTTTTTCTTTATAGGACTGCAACGGCTCTATCTCACTGGAATCAAGTTGAAGGTAAGAGTCAAGCTCTGTCCTGTTCTCATCCAGAAGCCTGTCAAATTCGCCTTGTGTAGTAATAGGTTTATTACCGTTATATTTGTCAAGCAAAAGGTTGGAATTACCGATGAGAACTAAATAGCTTTGCCCTTCATATTCAAGCATGACCACACGGTTTTTAGGATCAAGTGCCTTTTGAAAACGTATGGCGATACCTTCTTTTTTCGTAATTCCCTTAAACAGCCAAGGTTGTTTTCCTTGACTTGTAGGTAGTCCCATTTTCTTCTTAAGCCATAACATAATGATAATTCCAAGAAGCAAGATAGCAATCACAATATAGTATGAGTTGTTAAGCTCGTTGCTTTTTTTAGTCGGTAATGTATCTGTTTGTTGATCAAGCGTCTTTGTGATACCGTCTGCTTTCTTCAGAGGTTCGCCTTTAATGAAACGAAGACGCAGTCCATAGGCATCACTTGTCTTTGATGCACTCATAGATACACCCGGTGCTGTTTGCAGAATGATCTCTGTATGGGCATTAATAGGGGTAATGGTCATCTTATGAAGGTATGACGTATTGATGTTCTTGATCTTGGGTGCCTCGATGGAAGCATCCTTGAGTTTAAGTATGATCTTATTGTTGTGTAGGGTCTTTGAGAGTTTGCCTTCATAGGGTGTGTCAAAGGTAAGCATGATATCGACCCGGCTGGAACGTTCATAGACATTATATGAGAGTATCTTGGAACCGAAAAGGAAAAGAGGTAGTAATAGAAATAAGATGATTCTCATAAGCGTTCTTTTGATAGATAATAGATAACAGAAGTGGAATCAAGGACTTCATTAATACGAATAGCAAGGTTTTTTTCATAAACCATCACTTCACCCTTACCGATAATACGGTTGTTTACATAGGCTTCCACGCTCTCGCCGGCAGGTTTGTTCAAATCAATCACAGAACCTTTTTGCAGGGCAAGTATTTCTCTGATGGTCAGTGTTGTCTGACCGAGATCAGCAATAAACTCGACTTCCATATCAAGAAGTCCATCATAATTCATCCATGCTAGTTCTTCAATCTCTTCATCATTGAGATTAATCGCATCAGCTTTGTTCTTAGCTATCTCTTCCGGAAATGAATCTTCATATTCTTCTGGCATATGATCTTACCCTTTAATGCCGATAACTAGATCCTCTTTGGGTGTTTTTAAGACAGAGAGTTGACTGCATTTACAGTTGTTAAATGTCTCTATGGCTTTAAACTTAGGTGTTGTTATCATAAAATGTTCTTTTTGAGCTTCTTCAGCCAATACTTTGGCACTTCCGACAATCATATTGGTCGATTCAAGTGCCATGTCAATCATCGTCTGCTCATCCGGATCGTCTTCCATAAGATACACAGAAACAATCTCTTTAACCAGTGATTCATTGAATCCAAGATAGACGCTTTTCGTCTCACCATCATCCATCTTTACATCAATAGAAGCAATTACTGTTCTCACTTGCGATAATGTGTCGGTTTTTTCTGTCTTAAGTTCGATTTGGTTTTGAAGAAAGTTTTCAGCAGCTTCAACGATAAGTGAGATCATAGCCTGTCCTGATATAATATGTATAATAGTGTGAATTATAGGAAAATCTAATTAAGTGAAGTTTAATAGCTACGGCTTGTGTACAAATTCCATAAAAAGATTGGGTGGGTGTTTCTATGACAATACGCTACAAAACACTTTCTTTTTTTGTGTGTATGAGTATTTTAAGCCTCTAAACATAATTTATATGTTTAATGCCCTTCTTTGTGAAAGTAGAGTACAATTCCAAAACTAGTCGAGACGGTTTTGCCCAAGGTGAAAAGTTTCTTCATAAAATCAGTAAAAATCGAATCTACATCGTAGAAAATCCTTTTAGAGAAAGAGAAAACATAGAAGCATTAATAATTTTAGAGATGACTGCTCTTGGGGCTGGAGTTGGTATACTTTCCGGTTTTTTCGGTATCGGTGGTGGTACTATCCTTGTACCGATACTTTTGTTAATGGGATATGATATAAAAGTCGCCATCGGAATCTCAGTCATGCAGATGGTCTTTAGTTCAGTCTATGGATCATTTCTTAATTTTAAAAAAGGCTCATTACAGTTTGACACACTTTTCTCTATTGGGATAGGGGGTTTTTTCGGAGCAATGCTTAGCGGTTTTGTTGTCTCGTCTCTCTCCTCACAGATACTTGAGTATACTTTTATACTTTTTGTGTTGATTGCTCTGGCTCGAATGGCCTATAAACCGGCACTCTATAAGGAAACACGATCGGCTCATCCTCTTGTACTGTTTGTTATAGGTGCGATAATAGGGGTGTTCGCCATTTCAATTGGTGTAGGCGGGTCGATTTTGTTGGTACCTGTCTTAGTGGGCTTTTTGCATTTTGAACTTAAAAAAGCTATATCTGCCGGCCTGTTCTTTGTCGTTTTTTCATCCGTCTCCGGCCTGATAAGTCTTTCTATGGCTGGTCAGATCGCCTATTTTGACGGGCTTGTGATCGGTGCGGCTTCATTACTCGGTGTCTTTATCGGAGTCCAATTGAATCATATGACACAGACGCTTATTCAGAAACGGCTACTTCTTCTGTTTTACCTTCTGGTCTTATCTTATCTATTAGCAAGGACATTCTTATAATGATAAAAATTACAGGTGCACGTGAAAACAACCTTAAAAATGTCTCTTTGGAAATTCCAAAAAACAAACTTGTCGTCTGTACAGGACTGAGCGGAAGTGGAAAGTCGACGTTGGCGTTTGATACCTTGTATGCAGAGGGACAACGACGCTATATAGAATCACTATCTTCATATGCACGTCAGTTCTTGGATAAGATAGGCAAGCCTGAAGTCGACAAGATAGAAGGTCTGACTCCAGCCATTGCGATCGATCAGAAGACGACTTCAAAAAACCCTCGTTCTACGGTAGGGACGATCACAGAGATTTATGATTATCTTCGTCTTCTATTCGCTCGTGTGGGTGTGCAGCATTGTCATATCTGTTCAAAACCTATCTCACAGATGAACGCTTCAGATATCATCGAACAGGTAGCTAAACTTCCAGTAGGATCAAAAGTCATTATTTTGGCCCCTTTGATTCGTGAGAAAAAAGGCACATTTTCCGATTTGCTGGCTTCATTATCGGCTAAAGGTTATGTCCGGGCTATGATTGACGGTGTGATGGTGCGTCTGGATGAAGAGATTGAACTTTCAAAAACAAAGAAGCATACCATTAAGGTCGTGATTGACCGTATTGTCATTAAAGAAGACAATAAAGAACGTATTGCTCAAGATGTTGAAAAAGCTCTTAAAGAGTCCTACGGTGAACTTGAGATAGAGGTTTTAAACCATGAAGAGATGGGTTTTGATGAGAAGGTTGTTCATTACAGTGAGCATCTGGCCTGCCACGATTGTAAGGTGAGTTTTGAGCCGCTTGAGCCTCTCTCTTTCTCTTTTAACTCGCCTAAGGGGGCTTGTACGGAGTGTGATGGTCTTGGTATCCGTTATGCTTTGGATACGGATAAAATCATAGATCCTGACCTGAGTATTGAAAAAGGTGCTGTAAAGATTGTTTACGGGTTTAACAAGGGGTACTATTTCACATTTCTCAAAGGTTTTTGCGCCCATGAGAAAATCTCTATAAGTAAGTCCTTCTCAGAGCTTGAAGAGTATCAGAAGAAGGCAATTCTTCATGGCAGCATTGACGAGATAGAGTTTGAATGGAAAGGGCATCCGATTAAGCGTATCTGGCCAGGCATCACCAAAATAGCCTATGATATGTTCAAAGATGAAAAAGAGCTGCAGGACTATATGAGTGAGAAGGTCTGCTCAAAATGTGATGGTAACCGTCTTCGAAAAGAGAGCCTTGCCGTTGATGTCAGCGGCAAAAAAATATCTGAACTGATACGCATGCCTATTGAGGATACTTATACTTTTTTCAGTGACGAAAAAAACTTCAATCACTTCTCTGCACAGATAAAAATGATCGGTGAGCCTATCTTGAATGAGATCAAAGAGAGGCTCTTCTTTTTGTATGATGTAGGACTGGGTTACCTCTCTCTTTCACGCGATGCACGCTCAATCAGTGGAGGTGAAGCTCAGCGGATTCGTATCGCTTCGCAGATCGGAAGCGGACTGACGGGTGTGATGTATGTGCTGGATGAGCCGAGTATCGGTTTGCATGAAAGAGACACCTTGAAGCTTATTCGAACCCTGCGTTCTTTGCAGGAGAAAGGCAATACTGTTATCGTTGTTGAACATGACAAGGAGACCATAGAAAATGCTGACTATATCATTGATATCGGTCCGGGGGCAGGAAAATATGGAGGAGAGGTCGTTTTTGCAGGAACACGTAAGCAGATGAGCAAGGCAAAGACCTTGACGGCTGATTACCTGTATGGCCGAAAACAGATAGAATATTTTTACCGCCGTCCGCAAGAGGAGTGGATTGAGATTAAAAATGTCACGATCAATAATATTCAAGATGTATCGGTCAAGTTGCCTTTGAATAACTTTGTCTGTGTCAGTGGAGTAAGCGGAAGCGGAAAGTCATCACTTATTCTTCAGACTCTTCTACCGGTTGCACGAGAGCTGCTTAATCATGCGCGCAAGGTAAAAAAAGTCAAAGGTGTTGAGATTGAGGGACTTGAAAAACTTGACAAGGTTATCTTTTTGGATCAAAGTCCGATCGGTAGGACACCGCGCTCGAATCCGGCAACTTATACCGGAGTGATGGATGAACTGCGTAATCTTTTTGCCAAGACAAAAGAAGCTCAGATACGAGGCTATACTGCTTCACGTTTCAGTTTTAATGTAAAAGGTGGGCGTTGTGAGAAGTGTCAGGGTGAGGGTGAGATCAAGATTGAGATGCACTTTTTGCCCGATATCATGGTCAAATGTGATTCATGTCATGGCCAGCGTTACAATCCACAATCTCTGGAGATATTATACAAGGGCAAGTCGATCTCTGATGTATTGAACATGAGTGTGACAGAGGCCTTGGAATTCTTTGCACCTATTCCCAAAATAAAAGCAAAACTTCAGACCCTGCATGATGTCGGTCTGGGGTATATAAACCTTGGCCAAAACGCCGTCACACTTTCAGGCGGAGAAGCCCAGCGTATAAAGCTCTCTAAAGAGCTGAGCCGTAAAGACACGGGTAAAACCTTGTATATTCTGGATGAACCGACGACAGGTCTGCATTTTGATGATGTCAATCGTCTGACAGATGTCTTACATCATTTTGTGGAGTTGGGAAATTCTGTTTTGGTGATCGAGCATAACCTGGATATGATAAAGAATGCTGACTATATCATCGATATGGGGCCTGAAGGCGGAGCAAAAGGCGGACGGGTGGTCGGTGTAGGTTCACCTGAGGAGTTGGCTCAATATCATAAAGAGACGGGTTCGTATACTGGTCAGTTCTTAGAAAAAGAGCTGGCACTGCACACTAATCAGTTAGATATAAAAAAGTAGTGGTACAATAATAAAAATGAAATTAATATATATAGGTGTTAAATAGATGAAGACATCTCTCGTAGAAAGTATCAAATCTCTGCCAGCCTTACCCAAGACTATTGTTGAATTACAGCAAGTTTGTGCTGATCCGGATGCTGGTATTAACGATCTAGTCAATGTTGTCGACAAAGATCCTATGATCGTTGCCAACCTTTTAAAGGCAGCAAATTCGCCTTTATACTGTTTTGGCAAAGAGATTAAAAGTGTTGCTCAGGCTGTTTCTCTTTTTGGTATGAGTATGACACGTTCAATTGCGATAGGGAACTCTGTACGCAAACTGTTGAATGTTGATATGGAGCCTTACGGTATCACATCAGAAAAGTTTGCTGAAATCTCTAATCAGCAGGCCGTATTGATGCATAACTGGTATTCAAAGATCGATAGAAAAAAGATGGAGAACCTTTTCCTGGCCTCTTTTCTTCAAGAGACGGGTAAAATCATCATCGCTTCAGATATCATCAAAGAGGACCTGTTGTTCAATTTCAAGTCTGAGATAGAGACGACGAACAATATTCCTCAAGTCGAGTTTTCTTATGTTGAAGAGACAACGGCAACAGTGACAGCTGCTATTTTTGAGCACTGGAAGTTTGATGAGACCTTTGTTGAGATGATCCGTTTTTCTGATACTTATCAGAAAGCTCCTGAAGAGATCAAAGAGTACGCGACAGCGCTTAATATCGTAAAAACAGTCGTTCCTGTCAATGCACCGTTTTCTGAACAGTCCATTACCTTCGGTCTGCGCAAAGCTGCTGATGCCGGGTATGATCACGAGATGCTCGAAGACATCATCGATAACGTGATGGATCAGCTGGGTGTTGTGTCTGACTACTAAAAGGTTTTTTTCCTTTTAGGATTTTAAGAGTAGATATATTCCATCCCCGTTTTCTCACAATAGCTTGAAACCATTGCTCTCTCTAGGTCCATATTGCTGAAGTACTCATATCCGAAACATTTTTTCCATAATGAGTGGTCCTCCATACAGAGATAGAAAAAGACTTTCCTATGCCAGAGTTTAAAGCTTTCGTAGGCATGTTTGAACATCTCTTCTTTAATAGAGACAGGATAGGAGGCTTTTCCTGCTGCATCATCAAAAGGCATCTGCAAGATCTTTGATTTGAAGTTTCGTTGACGAAGCTTCTGGATGACAGGTTTAATAAAGGTCAATGTTCCCATAGAGACCAATGCAACTTCCTCCGGTTTGAATCTGTTTATCAGCTCGTCATAGACTGCTTTATAGTCATTTAAGTAGTTCTCGTATTCGACGATAGGATGGAAGTGAAAACCAACGATGACACCTTTGTCGGCCAGGGCACGTGCCGAGCCTATACGTTTTTCCAGTGAAGCGGCCAAATGCTCTTCATTTTCGATGATAACAGGGGTGTTTAGAGACCATGTGCAGATGATATTCCTCGGGACATCATTCTCAAGAAAGTACTTGATATTGTCTGATTTTGTCTTGAACTCCAAGATCACATTCGGATTACGGCGGGCAAAATCAAAAAGAGCGTCGAGTACACCTTCTTTGTTTCCCCACATCAAAGAGTCAGAAGATTGTCCTGTCCCTATGTGGTAGGTACGGTTAGGGTCAAGTTGGAGTTTTGCAAGTTTCTCTTTAAAGCCGGAATCAAAGGTGATTTTGTCTTGTTTGTAAAAAGACTGTATGGTGCAGTAGGAACAGTCAAATCCGCAGCTCTCGACCGCGTCAAGAGTCATGAGATTGCAGCAACGTGTCTCTTCTGAAGCGACTGGACACATCCCTAGACCAAAGCCCTCTTTCTCCTGTGTGACAAATTTGAATTTCTGTTCTGAACGTAAGACACTTGGATTAAAACCTTTGTATGAGTTTGGCTTGTTTTTAAGTGCTTCATAGCTTTTGGTAAGACGCTGCAAGATCACTTTCGCATGGGTATGCTCAGGCCAAAGATCTATGATATTGCTTTCATCCCACATCTCAAGGTCATTAGCCATCTCGATGATGAGGCGTAGCTGTTGAAAGGAAAATCGATGAGCATAGGCCTTTTCCCTGATGAAGTCTTTCTGCTCGGGTTTGAGTTTATAAAAATAGGTAGATTTTATTGCGGTGTTGAATTTCTCATCATAGTTGTTCATGGACGCAATTATAGCAAGTTTAGCAGGGGGCTAAAACAGATCGTATATTTTTATATTGAAGCGAAATGCAATCATATTGCCATTGCTGAAAAGATCTACTTTAAAAAATGGATGTTTATAGTAAAGCATGGGCAGGATGAAGGCACTGCTGTCATCACTACTTTGGGTACATTCTACAGAGTTTAAAAGACCGTTGAAACAATATCCTTCCTGATAGCCTCCGACCAAATGCAATCCGAACGGTTGCTTATCAAAATCAAAAAGGTATCCAGCTCCGTATACGTCTACTTTTCTTCCTCTTGAATTAATAAAATGATTATATGAAAGTGAATATTCATTGTCGCGGATATATTCAAGGCCATAGGCTTTGTGTGTATCGTTATACTTCTCACCAGTACTGTCGTTTTTTGTCCAATGAAAGGAGAGGATGTAGGCCGTCAAAAAGAGCTCATGTAAGTCTTCATTGCTTTTGATGACGTCATCATGCAGTTCATTGCTCTGGGCAACATTCAGCAAAATCAGTAACAAGAAAAAGAGTTTGGATAGTTTCATAGAACAATTATAACCGGAAATGTTGAGGCTAGCTCAAGTAAATACAAGAGGGTTAATATAATTTTCCCAAGAGGTCGATGTGTGTCAGATAGAGTCTTAGGTCAAATTCGAGTTGATGATAGGAGGGTTCCATGTATTCGCACAGTTTGTAAAATGCCTTGTTGTGCTCTTTCTCTTTGAAGTGAGCCAGTTCGTGCACGACGATCATCGACAAGAATGATTCAGGGACACTTTTAAACATGGAGGCAATCCGAATCTCGTTTTTTGCTTTGAGTTTACCTCCCTGTACTCTGGAGACAAAACGATGGGTGCCCAAAGCATTATGAATGACATGAATCTTTCCGTCATAGATAACTTTACTCAGTGGAGCAGACTTCTTCATATAATTCTCTTTAAGCTCCATGACGTAGCTAAAAAGTGCTTTGTCCGTTTTTATGTCGTGTGCTTTGGGATATTTACTCAAGATATACGCAGAGAGCTGCTGTTTTTCAATAAGCTCATGTACCTTATTTTGGGTTTCAGGAGTATAGCGATTAAGATATTTTAGTGATTTCATTGGTGTAATTATAATCTAAACGCTATTTCATCAAACTTTTTGGCTTGAATAACTATACTAAGAAAATTTTTTGAAGGATTTTTCCCTTGGCTAAAACGATCACTATCATAGATACTTTTGGATTTCTTTTTCGCAGTTTTTATGCGCTACCCCCATTAAAAAACAAAGAGGGCTTTCCTACGGGGCTTTTGACAGGATTTACCAATTTTATTGCCAGTATTGAAAAAGAGCATAACACAGACTATATCGTCTTTGCGTTGGACATGAAAGGACCTACCTTTAGAAATGAGATCGATCCGGAGTATAAGGCGCATCGTCCCTCTCCCCCTGAAGAGTTGATGGCACAGCTTCCGATTGCCGTGGAGTGGGTGGAGAAAATGGGGTTTGCCACCATCTGCAAAGAGGGATATGAAGCCGATGATATGATCGCATCGGTTACCAGACTTGCAACAGCGCAGGGAATGAATGTCCGTATCGTTTCTCACGACAAAGACCTCTATCAGATGATTGATGACGGAAAGGTCATAGTGGTCGACGCGATCAAGCGTAAAGATATTGATGAAGCAGCATGTATTGCAAAGTACGGGATCCGTCCGGATCAGTTTACAGACTATCAGTCCCTCCTGGGTGACAGTGCCGATAATGTTCCTGGTGTCAAAGGGGTGGGAAAAGTGACGGCACAAAAACTTCTCAATGAGTTTGATACACTTCAGGGTATTTATGATCATATTGATGAGGTTAAACCTGCCGGTGTGCAAAACAAGTTAAAGACATATGAAGAGGATGCTTGGCGATCACAAAAGCTTGTTACTTTAGTGGACAATGTTTTTGAAGAACTTGATTTTTCACGTTTCATCCTGACTTATGAGAACCCGTTTTTGGGCATTGTCGATGATCTGCATAAATATGAGCTCAACGGAATCCTTAGGCAACTTAAGGCAAAAGGAATGATCGCTGAAATTCAACCTTCAAAAATAGAAGAGAAAACCGAAGCACCACAAGAAGTATTTGAATATACTCTTCTTGATGATGAAGAGAAGCTTTTTAATGTGATCAAAAGTATTCCTAAAGAGAGTGTTGTAGCCCTTGATACGGAGACAACGGGTCTAGACTCTAGCCAAGACTCATTGGTTGGGTTCAGTTTTTCTTTTGAACAGAACAGGGGGTATTACATCCCTTTGGCCCATGTCTATCTGGGTGTAGGTGATCAGATATCAAAAGAAATCGGTGTTAGAGCGTTGAGAGAGCTACTGGATTTCAAGGTCATTGGTCACAATCTGAAGTTTGATCTGAAGTTCATCTGCCCGTATCTTGGCCTAAAAGCGTATAAGCCCTATGCTGATACCATGCTTTTGGCCTGGTTAGTCAACTCTGAAAAACCCGTCGGCCTGGATAAACTCTCTACGCTCTACTTCAATCATACAATGATCGCTTTTAAAGATACAGTCAAAAAAGGCGAGAACTTTGCTTCTGTCGCTTTGGAAGAGGCGGCTGATTATGCTGCAGAAGATGCTTTGATAACGTATAAACTCTATCATAAGCTTCTTGAACAATTAAAGCTTCAAGGTGCTGAGCACTTGATTGGAGAGGCTAAAGAGGTCGAATTTCCTTTTATTCAGACACTGATTGAGATGGAAGAGGAAGGTATCAAAGTCGATACCGACTTCTTGCAAAACTTTAAGGCAGAGACAGAAGTGCTTTTGGACGAACTACGTCGAAAGATCTACGCACTTGCAGGCGGTGAGTTTAACATCAACTCGACGAAGCAACTTGGTGTCGTTCTGTTTGAGACCTTGGGTCTTCCTGCCGGCAAGAAGACAAAAACCGGTTACTCTACCGATGAAAAAGTTCTTAACGGCCTGTATGACACCCATGAGATCATTCCAGCTCTTTTAGAGTACAGGGAGGTCTTCAAGCTCTATTCCACCTATATCGATCCGCTCTTGACTTTGGGACTTGAGAATGAGGATAGACGGGTGCATACCTCTTTCTTGCAGACGGGAACAGCGACCGGACGTCTAAGCTCAAAGAACCCGAACCTTCAAAATATTCCGGTACGCTCGCCAATGGGTGCGAAGATACGTCAGGCCTTTGTCGCTTCTGAAGGAAAGATGCTTGTCGGGATCGATTATTCACAGATTGAACTGCGTCTTCTAGCACACTTCTCACAGGACCCGACCTTGTTAGATGCCTTTGCACACGATAAAGACATTCACCGTCAAACAGCTGCTGCTATCTTTGGAGAAGAAGAAGCAGACAGCAAGCGAAATATCGCGAAGATTGTCAACTTCGGGCTTTTATACGGGATGGGTCCGAAAAAACTTTCAGTTGATGTCGGTGTAAGTACGAAAGAGGCTAAAGAGATCATCGAGGCCTATTTTGAGAAGTTTCCAACCATAAAGACATTTTTACGCAGTGTAGCGGACAAGGCGAAAGAGGTGGGCTATGTGGAGACACTTCTTGGCCGTCGCCGTTATTTTAATTTTGAAAGTGCACCTCCTATGATGAAGGCTGCCTATGAAAGGGAGTCCGTTAACACTGTCTTTCAGGGCTCGGCAGCGGATCTTATCAAGCTTTCCATGAATAAGATCTCCGATGTGATAAAAAAGGAACATCTACATGCAAGAATGTTACTGCAGATACATGATGAGTTGATCTTCGAAGTGAACGAAGATGAAGCAGAAGTTCTGGCTGAGAGGTTCAAAACGATCATGGAAGGTATATATACGCTCAATGTTCCACTACGTTCTTCGGTCAACATAGGAAAGAATTGGAGTGAACTAAAGTAATACTATTGAAAAATGGGATTTTTTTTTCTTGAGATGTAACCTTGTCTTAACATTGGCAAGCTAAAATATACCAAATAATTATAATAAGTGAGATGAATATGAAACAAGTATTTAATTTTTTGTCTTCGATGCGATTGACGGCTATTTTATTGACTGTTTTTGCATTTGCGGTCGGTATCGCGACTTTTATTGAGAGTGACTTTAGTACACAGACTGCGCAGGCAGAGGTCTACAGTGCTCGCTGGTTTGAAGTACTTTTGGGAGTTTTGGCGCTAAATCTATTGACATCGATGATCAGACACTCCATGTTTAACCAGAAAAAATGGAATATTGTTCTGTTCCATGGTTCGTTTCTGGTCATCTTGCTGGGTGCGATCATTACACGTTTTGTCGGCTATGAAGGAAGTATGCATATTCGCGAAGGTGAGATTGAAAATCGTATCACATCTCGCGAGACCTATGTTCGTGCTATTTTTGAGAAAGACAATACAAAACATGAGTACAAAAAGGTTGTGCTTCTTTCGGAGTTGAGTGAAAACCACTTGGACGAAGAGATTGATGTTCAAGGAGAGACGGTTAGATTGCGTCTTAAAGAGTACATTCCCAATGCTGTCAATGAGTTGGTCGAAGATAAAGAAAACGGTAAAACAGTTTTAGAGTTTATGATCACTGTGAACAATCAGCCTGAACAGATCAAGTTGAAAGAGGGCTCATTCTTCGAAGCGAGTGATCTTATCTTAAACTTTGGTGCCGAAGTAAAATCTGATAAACCTATTGTCAATATCAGTTTTGAGAATGAGCATCTATATATGTCACATTCTTTTGAATTTAATACACTGGATATGGCTACACGTTCGGGAAATACGTTAAAAGCAGGTGAAAAGAACGAGCTTAAAACACGCACATTGTATCAGACAGCAGGAACGAACTTTGTGATGCGCAAAGTGAATGCGCATGTGATTGAAAAACTGGTATCCAAGAAGGTAAAAGGAAGTCGAAACCGTCTTCAAGACGGACTTGTCATGGAAGTGATCTATAAGGGCCAGAGTAAAGAGGTGACACTTGTTGGAAGCTCAGGTGCTATTGGCTTTGAAAAGTTGGCAGAGTTTGACGGGATGAAGATCGAACTTTCTTATGGCGCAATCATCAAAATACTTCCATTTAGTTTGAAACTTGTTGATTTTCAGCTTGAGCGTTATCCTGGTTCGATGAGTCCAGCTTCGTATGCGAGTGAAGTGGTTTTGATTGACAAGGAAGAAGGGGTCAATATGCCATACAGAATCTATATGAATCATATACTTGATCATCGAAACTTTAGGTTTTTTCAATCCTCTTTTGATAGGGATGAGCAGGGAACGATTCTTTCAGTGAACAACGATCCTGGGACGCTACCGACATATATAGGTTATACGATGTTGGCTATCGGTATGTTTGCCTCTTTTTTCATGCCTAATGGACGTTTTAGAAAGCTTGTTAAAAAGGGTCGTGAATATGCTGCCAAGCGTGATGGCATAGCTAGTGTCTTATTGGCATTTTCACTGCTTCTTGGCATCTCGAATGAGGTTAGGGCTGAAGAAGGCGTTAATGAACTTGTCAAGACTATCACATCCTTTGACAAAGAACATGCAGCGAACTTTGGTAAACTCATAACTCAAGACAGTTCCGGTCGTATGAAACCCTTGAACACACTTAATACGGAGATCGTAAACAAGGTGCATGGGGGTCGTATCGCAGGTATGAGTGCAGATCAGATGGTACTTGGGATGATGGTCCGTCCCGATGCGTGGCGTGAGATCAATCTTATCAAGACTAAGCACGAAGAGATCAATAAGATCTTGGGTAATGATCCTAAAAGCAAGTATGCCTCTTTTTCCCAATTTCTGGAGTCGCCTGACACGCTTCAGGGATATAAGCTTCAAGAGTTTGTTGAGCTTGCTGCCCAGAAGGCACCAGCTGAACGTAATAAGTTCGACAAGGCTGTTTTACAAGTTGATGAGCGTTTTAATATCGTTTATATGGTCTTTACAGGATCTATTTTTAAACTGTTTGCCAAACCTAACCATGAAAACAACAAATGGTTTGCTACGATTGAAGCTCTACAGACCTTTAGCCCGGAGGATAGCCTGAAGGTACGTGAAGCTGCTGTCGCGTACTTTACAGGGGTTGAATCATCGTTAAAAACAGGTGATTGGAGCAGTGCAGACAAAGGAATAGCCAAGATCGCTGAATATCAGAAAAGATATGGAGCAGAGGTCTATCCAACTGAGCAAAAGATAACAGCCGAGATTTTTTATAACAAATACAACATCTTTGAACAGTTAATGCCATTTTATCTGGTTATGGGACTTGTTTTACTGGTGTTGAGTTTTGTTAAGATTATCCAACCGAAGTTCAAACTGCAATGGTTTTCAAAGTCGGCGATGCTTATTTTGATTGTTCTGTTTGTCTTCCATACGATCGGGCTTATTATCCGCTGGTATATTTCAGGACATGCTCCCTGGTCTAACGGTTATGAATCTATGATCTACATCGCATGGGCAACCGTTCTTGCCGGATTCATCTTCTCACGCAACTCTGCAATCACACTTGCTGCTACAGGTGTACTCTCTGGCCTTATACTCTTTGTAGCGCATCTAAACTGGCTCGATCCTCAAGTGACGAACCTTGTACCGGTTCTGCAGTCATATTGGTTGTCTATTCATGTATCAATGATTACGGCGAGTTATGGTTTTCTTGCTTTAGGTGCCTTGCTTGGATTTATCGTTTTAATCCTGTTTGCGCTTAGAAGCAAGAAAAATGAAGGACGTATCAACCTTTCCATCTTGGAGTTGAATGCGATTAATGAGATGAGCCTTATCGTCGGTCTTGTGCTTCTTACTGTAGGTAACTTTCTTGGCGGAGTCTGGGCGAACGAGTCATGGGGACGTTATTGGGGATGGGACCCGAAAGAGACATGGGCCCTGGTCAGTATCTTACTATATGCTGTTGTGATTCATTTAAGATTTATTAAGGCGATATACACACCATTCATCTTTGCAACTGTTTCCCTACTGGTCTTTTCATCGATTGTGATGACCTATTTCGGTGTTAACTACTATCTTGCAGGTATGCATTCATATGCTAAGGGAGACCCTATTCCTGTGCCTGACTTTGTTCCATGGACGTACGCGATTATCTTCGTATTGATTCTTGTGGCTTCACGTAATCGTAAGATTGAAAAGGCTTAAGCAGATTCAGGCGTAATCGCCTTATCCGTCAAAATGGAATGGAATTTGTTTACCTTCCTTAAAGGCATTGGCAAAAAGGATGGTTATGAACAAAGATTTGGACCATATCTATATTGAAATTTCGGCAATGATGGTTAAAGGTATGGACTCCTCCTGGACGGAAGCTGTCTTGGAGGTTGAACTTCATGCTTTAGCAATAAAACTTTCAGGTGGTTATCTGCATGGTCTTGGCCATGAACCTCTCTCTTTTACATTCTCTAAAGATGACAAAAAACAACTGATTGACCTTTTGCTGGAACTTCACTTTCAAACAGCTGAGGGGCAAGAAAATCGTTGGAACACTCTGAACTATCATTTATATCCCGATGGCAGATATAGCGTTGATTTTGAATGGAATCAGCAATTGGCAGATGATATTGAAAAAGTTTGTGCGGCTAGTTAAGGATCTAGTGTATGTCAGAAGTGGGCGTTAAACGATGCCCTTTCTTTCCATGACTTTGATCACAAGCGGTAAGACATCATGACTTTTGGTTTTACTGATAAAATCATCAGCACCTAATGATTCAGCTTCACGCTTATTGTTCTCTCCTGTCATGGATGAGTTCACAATAATAGGGATATTACTAGTCTGCGGGTTCTCTCTGAGTAGTCTCATAACAGTAAAGCCCGACATTTCAGGCATCTCGATATCTGTGATGACAGCAGGAATAATGCTTTTGTCAGGAAGGCTGTCGATATAGTCTATAAGCTGTTTTCCATTATTAAAGATACGATATTTGATATAAGCTTTTTCAAAAATCTGGCGAAGATGCTTCTGTGCAATCTTTGAATCTTCGGCAATGAGTATCACCCCCTCACGCAGTTTTTTTGGGATATTTAGATCTTTGATATTCTCCGGTGACTCATCGACATTGACCATTGCTGAAGGGATGACATCTGCAAGCAGTTGTTCGAAGTCCAAGACCATACATATACTGCCATCTTCCAAACGGGTGTCATTGACTACTTTTGTGTGGTTTTGCATATTGTAGCTATCGGGAGCATGCATATCTTCCCAGTTCTTTTTGATGACACGATAAGCTTCCATAATGCGTAGACCGATGATGACACCATTAAAGTCGCAGATCAAAAGACGCGATGAATTCATCTCTTCACGGCTGATCTGCTGATCAAGCCATTTTGGTAGGTTAAGAATTGGTATTTGAAGTCCACGTAGGACAATGCTGCCTTCAAGCAGGGGATGTGAGGAAGGTATTTGGGTTAGAAAATGATTCTTGGCTTCTACGACTTCACGTGTCTTGAACACATTGATCGCATAAAAGGGTGAATCTTTGTCAGAAGATGCCTTAAAGACAAGTAGCTGTACCTCATTATTTCTAGCAAGCTGTGTGGCAGCATCAACGTGGTCCATAATTGACATGTTATCCCCAAATCATTAATTTAATATTGGCTTGATTATAACATAGTTTTTTTCAAAGGGAGTGTTCTAAAGTTTGAGTTCTACCTACTTTAGGTATAATCTATTTCATGAAAAACATTATACTGGGTATACTTATTTCTACTGTTATGACGGCTTCAGAATATTATTCAAAAGCTGAGCCTTATCGGTTCTATATACTGCAGGCGAGCGTGTCTGGTCTGGTTCTAAGAGCAGATGAGGATTTAGAAGGTAAGGTGCTTTCAGCACAGAACTTTATTGTCATTGATGATGAACTGGATCATAAAGAGTTGACATTGTTACAACAGAAAAAGCTTAACCTGCAGGAAAGTTTAAGCCTGAACAAGAAAATGTCGCAAAATCTTTTGGCCATGATTGATAGAAAGAGCGAGAACTATGAACGGATCAAGGATCTTCCTATCAAGTCCAGGATTGAAAAGGACAAAGAGTTTTTTGATCTGTCAACGACACAGAACCAACAGTTGTCGACTTTGGAAAAGATCGAAACGATATCTTCTCAACTTAATGATACGAACTTGCGTTTAGCCCAGCTAGAACGTTCTATCAAGGATAAACATATCAGTGCAAAGGATATGGTCTTGTATAAGTTGCATGTCAAAAAGGGACAGGTGGTCGCTGCGGGTATGAATCTGGCTGAGATTGCAGATGTTTCTAGGGCGAAGCTGACGATATTTTTAAATCTTGAGGAAATACAAGAAGTTCAGAACAAAGAGATATATCTTAATGGTGAACAAACAGGGTATAAGATAGACAAGATCTGGCCTTTAAGTGATACGGAACATATCTCATCCTATAAGACGGAGATCATTGTTGATGCACCAAAACAGTTTTCACAACTTTACAAGATAGAATTTAAATAAATCAGCTATAAAAGGAAAAAAATGTTAAAAGATTTAGAAAGCCAATATATATTACCGACTTACGGGAGAAACTATACGAACTTTGTAAGTGGAAAGAACGCTGTATTAAAGGATGATACAGGCAAAGAATATATAGACTTTACCTCAGGTATAGGTGTGGTTAGTGTAGGCCACGGGAATGAAAAAGTAGCAACGGCTATTTGTAATCAGGTGAGCAATATTACACATATATCCAATCTCTATGTGATCGAACCACAGGTGAAATGCGCAGAACGTATTGTGAAGCAGAGTGGTTATGACATGAGGTGTTTTTTCGCAAACTCAGGGGCTGAAGCTAATGAGGGTGCTATTAAAATAGCACGTAAATATGGTGAAGTCGAGGGTGAACCCAAGCGTTATAAGATTATTACTTTGGATCAATCGTTCCATGGACGTACTATTACGGCGCTTAAAGCAACGGGTCAGGAAGCAATGCACAATTATTTTGGTCCGTTTCCAGACGGTTTTACTTATGCAAGTGATATAGACGCTATTGAAGGGATGCTTGATGATCACACGATAGCCGTTATGATTGAACTTGTTCAGGGAGAAGGTGGTGTTCAGCCTTTGGATAAGAAGAAGGTGCAAGCCCTGGCCAAGGTTTTAAAAGAGAAAGACATTTTGTTGATTGTTGATGAAGTTCAGACAGGTGTGTACAGAACTGGGGAATTCTTGGCTTCGAATGTCTATGAGATACAGCCTGATGTCATCACCCTGGCAAAAGGACTTGGCGGGGGTGTCCCTATTGGTGTTGTGATGACGTCTAAAAAGGATATTTTTAAAGCGGGGGATCACGGTTCTACTTTCGGTGGAAACTATCTTTCGACGACAGCTGCCAATGCTGTATTGGATATTCTAGAAAGTGTGAAAAACAGTGGAGAACTTGATCGTACTTTCATTAAATTTGAGACATATTTGGAAAGTCTTTTTGGCAAATATCCAAATCTTTTTACACAAAGTGTCGGGTTCGGTCTGATGAGAGGACTCCGGGTCAAAGATGCGCAGACATTAGCAGATATTATTAAAGCAGCGCATGAAAATGGAGTATTGGTACTCAAAGCAGGACGTAATACACTTCGACTTTTACCACCGTTGACGATCAGCGATGAAGAGATTGCCGAAGGATTCAAGCGTTTAGATGAAGCACTTAGCTCTTTGTAGTCTCTTTTTCTTGGCTGCAGTCTATGCGCAAGAACTGGATTTAGATACGTATATATCAGAACTTAAGCACAAAGAGTTCTCTTATGATTATGAAAAATCACTTTTGGAAAAAAAGAAGTTAAGAGATTCATGGATTCAGCCGCTTAAACTGCACTATACCATCGCCAAAAGCAATCCATATAACGAACAGGGTGCTTCTACACAGAAGACGCAAAACGCAGCTATCGTTATGGACCAACCTATTTTCAAAAGCGGCGGGATATACTACGGAATCAAGTTTGCAGAGGCCTCTTACAAGTACAACAATTACAGTATAGAAGCTGCCAAACGCAAGTTGATTAAAGAGGCTGTACAGCTTCTGATTCAGATTAAGCAGAGCGAGCTTGCTTTGATCCGTCAAGAACTTCAGATTGATAATTCACGTATTAACCTTGAACAGAAAAAAGAGCAGTATCTTAACGGTCAGCTGGATTCTGGTTTTTTAAACAGTGCTATTATTGAAAAAAACAAAGCGATGCAGGTCCTTTATGATCTTCAGACCAATAAAGAGCGTCTAGTCTCCAAGTTTGAAGCGATCAGCGATCTTGATTATACAAATACGCCAATTCCACATCTTGAACTTGTCAACGAAGATAGATTTCTGGAACACAATATCGATTTTAGACAGTTGAGTAGTGGGCGCGAGAAGAATCGATACAACAAAAATGTAACCATAGCAAAGTACCTTCCTACGGTAAACTTGATAGCCGGGTATAATTGGGACAAGCAAGAAGATGTCTCATTTATGGGAGCCGGGAGTGCATTCAATCCTCCGGAGACACAATATTACAACTATGGACTAAAAGTTACTATGCCTTTTGATTTGAATACCTTTAGGGATATTGAGTCAGCCAGGGTTGAATATTTGAAGTCGATCATTCTTGTTGATGATAAGAAACGTGAACTTCAGGCCCTGTACGAGCAGGTCACGCAAAATATCCATAATTTTGATAAAAAGATAGCCTTGTCACAGGACAATAAACAGCTTTATACTACACTGTTGGATGACACAAAAGCACTCTATAAGGCTGGTTATAAAACGCAGTATGATGTAAAAAATCTTGAAAACTCGGTAGAAATAGAAAAGGTTGATCAAGAAATATTCAAATTGGATAAACAGCTTGAGCTTTTAAACCTATATGAGAAGTTGATAAATGATGAAGTTTAGTGAATATATGTATGATTGGCTCTACGGTAAGAATGGCTATTATACGAAATACAAAGAGATTGGAAAAGAGGGCGATTTTTATACTGCTGTTTCTACTTCCAAGTTTTTTGGCGGAACGATTGCGAAACATATAATTTCCGTTATTGATGAAGGTTTTTTGCCCAAAGAGACAACAATCTGTGAGATAGGAGCCCATAAGGGATATCTTCTAGCAGATATCGTACAGTTCATCTATACCTTACGACCAGAACTGCTAGATACGCTTTCTTTTGCTATTGTTGAGCGGTTTGATTTTCTACAGGCAGAACAAAGAAAGTACTTCAAGGAGTCATTTGGAGACATTGTCACTTTAAAACAGGTTAAGTCATTAGAAGAGTTGGATTTGCCGAATGCCTTTTTCATTGCAAATGAGATATTTGATGCCTTTCCTTGTGAGCTGATCTATCAAGATAAGATTGCTACCTTGCTCAATGGAAATATCGTGTTTGAAGAAGCAGACGAGTGGGTAAGTGAAAAGGCAAAGAAGTATCATAAAGACAAAGGTGAAATCGCTGTCGGATATGAAGCATTTGCTTTGCAGATGAAAGCCGCAGCCAAACGATTTGAGTTCATGACTTATGACTACGGCGAGATGCAAGCTCGTCCTGACTTTTCTATACGAGTATATAAAGATCATGAAGTATTTCCGCTTTTTGAGGAGGGTTTAAATCTTGATAAGGTATTTTCTGTTTCTGATATAACTTATGATGTGACCTTTGAGCATCTAAAAGATGCTTATGAAGAAGCCGGTATTAAGATGTGCGATTTTAAGACGCAGGCTCTGGCTTTGGTGGATATGGGTCTCTTGGAATTATTAGAGATTTTGAAAGAGCAGGGTGGAGAAGAGATCTACGCTCATGAGTTGGAGAGGGCAAAGCAGCTTATCATGCCTTCATTTTTAGGGGAACGTTTCAAGATGATACGATTTCGTCAAGAAGATAAAGATAAAAAAGGAAAAGAATGACAATTATAGTAAATGGTGAAATAAAAGAGTACAGTGCAGAGTTAACACTCTTAGAGATGATGAAACAGCTGGGTATTGTGGATAAAGTAATGGCGGCAGCAGTCAATATGAATATTGTAAAACAGGATGTATGGGACACACATACACTGAATGACGGTGATAAGGTAGAGCTACTAGACTTTGTGGGAGGCGGTTGAGTAGTTAAAGCTTACGAGAACTTTCCAGGGCTACAACGGCTATGGCATAATCACCGTCATGGGTGATGGATACAGATGTGTCCGTGATGTTATGGATTTCCATAAGACGAGCAGAAAGAGTAAGCTTTGGGGCGCCTTTGTCTGTCTTGGAAAGAATAATGTCGTGAAACCCGCACTCTTTCCCGATACCGCTTCCCAAAGCTTTTGAAGAGGCCTCTTTAGCAGCCCAAAATCCGGCGGCTGTTTTATGGTTTTTTACAAGAAGAATCTCTTCATCGCAGAGAAAACGTTTAAGGAACCTGTCTCCAAAGCGATCTAAGGATCCCTTTATACGATCAAGTTTAATAAGGTCTATCCCTATCATTTGGCTCTATTGAACAACAAACTCAGTAAAATAAACATTTCTGACATTTCCGTCACGCAGTCGAAGATTGAGCTGAATGACAATCTGTTCTTTTAACTTGTCCTTACCTTTCGCAGTAGAGATCTCTTCTAGTGTTTTTGAAGAGAGCATACGGATAACAACATCACGCACAACAGCTGTCTTGCTCTCAAGCTCCGCCGCTAATTCTTCACCGTCGAGTTCCAGGTTCATCTGCACTTTCAGATATCGACGACCACTGTCACTGAGTAAGTTTACTGTAAAGGTGTCAAGCGGGAACATAGGACCGACTTCCATGGACTCCATAGACGTATTTGTTTTTTCCTTTGCCGACGGGCTGCTTTTTTGAGATGGTTCAGCATCTCCACCTACGAGCATGGCGACAACAACACCAACAATAAGTAAAACAAAGACAAGGGCGACAATGACAATAATCAAAACCAGATTTGATTTTTTTTCTGTACCTTGTTCCTGCGTACTCTGATCTTCTGTCTCTTCTTCAGCCATTAACGTGCTCCTGCGCATTTAATTTAGCTCTATTATAGCAAAGCAGAGTAATATGTAAAGAGTGTTCAGCTCTCTTCAGAGAGTATTCTTTATTATTTCGTTACAATTTGTCAGTTATTTTCGGAGTCGTGGATGTTTGAAAGTTTTTTTGCAACGATTGGAAGGCCTGTAGTCAACAGTTTCCGCATGCTTAACGGTCTGGGTGCTTTTGTTCTTTTTCAGATACGTGTCTTGCCGCTATTGTTTACAACATTTTCCCGCCTGACTCTTTTGTTAAAACAGATTGAACTGATCGGTATTGGTACCATCGGAGTAGTTGCGCTTACAGGTCTTTTTACCGGAATGGTTGAAGCAATACAGCTCTATAACGGCTTTCATGACTTTGGTGTAGAGAGTTTTATGGGCTATACGATATTCGTCTCTATTACAAAAGAACTAGGACCTGTATTTGCCACATTGATGTTGATCTCGCGCGCAGTCAGTGCTATGGCCGCCGAACTTGGAACCATGCGTGTAACAGAACAGATTGATGCAATAGAGACCCTGGGCGTCGATTCAAAAAAATACCTGGTTGTTCCGCGTATAGTAGCGACGACAATTTCATTACCGATGCTGGTACTCGTTTTTGATTTTGTTGCGATCACAAGTGCTTTTTTCATATCTACACTGGTCTTGGATGTCAATCCAAATTCTTATCAGGATACTATAATGCGCCTAGGACATTTTAGTGACATTGGCTCAGGTTTAATCAAAGCGGCTGTCTTTGGTTTTCTTGTAAGCGCTATAGGTACATATATCGGTTATTTTACGCATGGCGGAGCAAGAGGTGTGGGATTGGCAACTATTCACGCGGTTGTCTATTCAGCCGTCTCAATTTTTGTTGCTAATTATTTTTTATCATCTTTCTTTTTGTATATCGGTTGGTAGGAGTAAATGCTTTTTACTTGTACAAAAAGCCAAGTGGTTTCATTAAGAAAGGTGTTTAATCAGCCTTCTATACAGGCTTGAGAAGGCCGAATAATGTGTGCTAGTATTGCTTAAGGTGCTATTGACACACGGTGATGTCAAGCCTTTTCAATAAGATCTCAAATACCTGATTGGCTTCACGGTCGTAATCATCATGGTATTCAATAATAATAAGTTTGCGCCCATCCACAGTTTTAGATGTGTAAATTTGCGGTTCAACGCCTGGGAACTTATTAGTTGCTTCCTCTATAGCTGAATTGATTCGCTTTTCTTCATCAGCATCTGCGTAAGCCAAAGAGAGCTTGCTGTAACGTTCTTCACCTCTGTATTCTGCATCAATAGAGCATTGTTTCATAAAGAGTATCCTTCTAGTGCTAAATAAGTATTTTTGATTATACTCAAGAATTGGTAAATATTGGCAAAGAATTTAAAGAGTTATGGCAATAATATTATGCAAGAGAAAAAATTACATCCAATCAATTAGTTTTGTCACCTCATTGACCTCGTAACATTTTAATCCAAAGCTGTCTGAGGGTTTTTTTGCGATCAGGGCTTTTGATAACTTGTGCATAGCCGACTCTTTGAGGCGAGCGTCAAGCTGAAAGACTTCACGTACATCACCCACAAGCGAAACTTCTCCAATAAAGATTGTCTCCTTTGAAATGGCTCGATTTCTAAAGCTGCTTATAATGGCTGCAAGGATGGCAAGGTCAGCAGAGGTCTCTGTAATCTTAATACCGCCTGTGATATTGATAAAGACATCATATTGGTTTAGAGGTATTTCAAGCTTTCGTTCCAGCAAAGCAAGAAGCATATTGAGTCGATTGTTTTCAAAACCTGTCGCTTGCCGTTTTGGATTTGGTGAATAGGAGTCTGATACCAGGGCTTGCACTTCGATAATGATTGGACGCGAGCCCTCCATAATGACGGTCAAGGCAGATCCCGGTTGAGCATTCGTTTTTGAAAAGAACTTGGAAGATATATCTTTGGCAGAGATTAATCCTTCAGTTTTCATTTCAAATACACCAATTTCAGATGTGGGACCAAAACGGTTTTTAAAACCACGTAAAATACGCAACTCTTGAGAAGAATCCCCCTCAAAGTACAAGACAGTATCGACCATATGTTCCAAAACACGAGGTCCAGCTATGGATCCTTCTTTGGTTATATGACCGATGATAAAGATCGCGATTTTCTTTTCTTTGGCTAGACGCATTAGATCGAAGGTAATCTGGCGTACCTGACTTACAGAGCCTGGTGCGGAGGTAATCGTTTCCGAATAGAGCGTCTGTATGGAGTCAATAATAATACACTCATATTCACGCTCGGAAAGTTCAATCATGACTTGTTCTAGTCTGATTTCACTAAGAAGGAAGAGTTTGTCCTGATTGGCCTTTAAACGATTAGCACGTATCTTGATCTGCCCTTCGCTCTCTTCTCCGGTAACATAAAGTGTGTTTTTCCCTTGCTTGGCAATGTTGGAAGCGATTTTTAGAAGCAGGGTCGATTTTCCAACCCCGGGGCTCCCTCCAATCAGTGTCAGGGCCCCCGGAACTATTCCTCCACCGAGCACAAGGTCAAGTTCGATGTCATCAGATGAGAAGCGTTCAACTTCTGTCTCTTCAATTTCCGTGATAGGTTTGGCTTTAGAGCTTCCAGAAGGGGATGAAGAGGTGAGTTTAATGATCTCTTGTTGATGTTCATTGAGTTCGACCATCGAGTCCCATGCGCCACAACTTGTACATTTTCCCATCCATTTGGGACTTGTCAGACCACAGTGCTGACATTCAAACAGTACAGTTTTCTTTTTGGCCATAGTTATGACTCCTTATTCAATCGGTTAAAAAGTGTAATATAAACAAGGATAGAAAGGTGAAAAAGATGACAACTTGTCATCTTTATGCGCGCTCTTCTTCTACGAAGATCGCATCTAAAAAGTCACTGACAAATTCTCTTTTGTCGAATTTTACAAGGTCATCAGGTGTCTCGCCGACACCGATATAGAGAATAGGTATCTCAAGGCTATAGGCAATACTAAAGACAGACCCTCCCTTGGCTGTACCATCAAGTTTTGTGATAATAATAGCATCAATATCGACCATTTCATTAAAAGCCCGGGCCTGATCGATGGCTGAGTTTCCCTGTGTCCCATCGAGGATAAGAATTTTTTCATGAGGTGCACCGGCATGGGCTTTGTCACAGATACGAACAATCTTTTTGAGTTCATTCGAGAGGTTTGTCTGCGTGTGTAATCTTCCGGCAGTATCGATGATTACGTTATCCATGGCTTTCGCTTTTGCCGAGGAAATAGCATCAAAGGCAACAGCCGAAGGATCATGGCCCTGTTGGGTCGCAACGATAGGAACACCGATTTTATCAGCCCATCGGCTTAATTGTTCAATGGCTGCTGCCCTGAAGGTGTCAGCAGCACCCAGCATGACCTTTTTACCTTCATTGAGGTACTTTTGAGAAAGTTTGGCAATAGTGGTCGTTTTACCGGCACCATTTACACCGATGATAAGTTGGACTTTGGGAGGAGTAAACTCTTTCTCATCATAATAAGCCCAGTTAAAACAAGCCAAGAGTTTTGACTCGAGATGTTCCCGCTTGACTTCATCATAAGGGATCTCGCCCAGTATTTTCTCAATTAGATCGTAATGAACATCACACTCGAGTAACAGGTCTTCAAGTTCATCTTTGGAGATCTTTATCTTTTTTTTAGGGATGACTGTCTTAATGGCTTCG
>JBFESZ010000020.1:0-26954 GCA_041548245.1 Sulfurimonadaceae bacterium | reverse complement strand
ACCATTTGATGCCAAGGTGATTGTACAGGCTGCGAGTGTGATATTGGCTGGATTTGCTACATTTATATGAGGACGCCCAAAGTGGTCAAATGCTATGTATTTGTTTGCCGCAAAACATGGACCGGCCAAAGTAACGGTCTCTATATTATATTTACTTGATAAAACGATGTTCGGATCTTGTCCATCTGATGCTTCACAAGTCGTTGCATCTATACGCTTTCTACTCAGGGGATCTAATGCAACTTCATCTGTGTCTATGGCACTGTCGTGATCGGTATCTGAAAAGATACTGTACGCATGCTTGGTATTTGAATCACAGTCTTGAAACCTGATCTGCCACATCTCTTGAAACCAACCGTCACCAAGATTTGGTATATTAATATCTTCATGATCATACTTATTATCAATTAGAGCAAGATGCTGGGTGTACTTAATATGTGAAATCACCTGTTGTGCTGCTTCATACACATTATCTCTGTCAATACGAGGTAACATAACAGCAGTAATAATTCCGATGACAACAATCACAAAAACAAGTTCGATCATAGTAAATGCAGACTTTTTCAAATGAACACCTTTTTAACAATTGCTCATATTATAGCACAAGTAAAAAAATAAAGATGAAATAGAAAAAAGAAGAAAATTTGTGAGTAGGGCAAGCTTGCCCGCAGGAAGAAATTAGATTTCTTCCGCTTTTTCGACATTGTAAAGAATGTCTGATGTCGGGTGACGGTACATTGGCATACCAAGACGTTTTTCATCAAGGATATGACCGATGAATCCGATTGAACGACCAACTACAAAGAATGCATTCAATGCGCCAGCGTCGATAAATCCGTCAATATCTTCTTCAGAGTATCCAAGAGCACGCCACATATCAACCATAAGAATACCGATAGTACCGTCAACGTTGAGGATCAGGTTATCTTTCTTAGAAGTTGTCAGTTTTTCTACTTCAAGTGCATAGTCAAGAAGCGGAGTTGCTGGGAAATACTCAGCAGCAAATTTCTTAAGACCAGATACACGTAGGTCTGGATTACGAACTGATTTGATACGGTGACCGATACCAGAGATCGTTTTACCCTCTTTCTTCATGTAAGAGATAAACTCTGCCGGACTCATACCGTTATCGTTTGCATATTTGAAATAACGTGCTGCATCATCAATCGCACCACCGAAACGTGGACCGATTGTAAGAAGACCTGTTACAAGTGCAGAGATAACATCTTTACCTGCACGAGCAGTAACTTTAGCATTGTGTGCACCAGAAACTGCCGGACCATGATCTGCAACTGTCTTAAGAACAGTCTCGATGTAATCTGTAGCCCATTTTGGATAACGCTTCTTGAACCATAGTAGTGAGATAACATCACCAACACCGAAACCTGTTTCAGGTGTTGCAACTGAACTGATTGGGTAACCAGCATAGGTTGCTTCTTCACCTGTATCATCAGAGATTGTACAGATAAACTCTTTCGCACGACGTACTTTTGGAACAACTTTTAATTCTGGTTCAGGGATATCAGTGATAACGCCTTCAGATTTCAGTTTGTTGTATACCTCGTTGATCTTATTTGGAAGATCGTTGAAAGATTCTGGTACATAGATACCAGCTTCTGCCATAGCCTTGTTTTTCGCTGCTGCAGTTTCAGCATCAGCATTTGCAGAAGCACCCGCATGACCGAATTGTACACCTGAACTGAAGTGTTTAGCGATCGTACCGATACACCATGCAATGATTGGTTTTTTAATCTTACCAGATTTAACAGCTTCGATCACTTTGTACTCTTCAGTACCACCAACTTCACCAAGAAGGATCATGTATTTAACTTCAGGGTTCTCTTCCATACGTAAAAGGTTGTCAATGAAAACTGAACCAACAAAACGGTCACCACCGATCGCAACACCCTCTGCAATACCATCAGCATTGATAGAAATGATGTTAGAAAGTTCGTTAAACAGACCACCCGAACGTGTAACAAGACCACAAGAGCCTGCACGGTGAAGTTTAGAGTTAACGATATTCTCGATTGTACCACCGACGTTAGCAATTTTGAAAGCACCCGGAGCAATACCACCAACCGTAGCAGGCCCGATTACTGTAATACCTTTATCACGAGCAGCCTGGTTCATACCACGTGCAAGTCTTTCAGGAATACCTTCTGCAGTAACCATGATAGTCTTGAACTGACCTTCGATATCCATTGCTTCCATTGTAACATCGTATGCTGTACGGAAAGATGCAAAGTTCAGAAGTACATCAGCATTTGGATGCGCTGCTGCAGCTTCTGCAGTATTTTTGAAAATTGGAACCATAACTTCATCTGGTCCATAGAAAAATTTCTCAAACTTGTTGCTTGAAGTTGGAGCTACAATAGCTGCAACTGATGGAGTCTCACGAGAAATCGTATAGTCATAGTCAAGCATACGCTGGATAGCACTCTTGTTGTTATTCCAGAAAATTGCTTGTGTCTCTTTTGTAAATAATGCTGCCATTAGTTTCTCCCTACTTCTCTAGTGCCATACGCACGATATCTGTAACGTGTGTCTCTGGACCATATACTCCAATATATAGACCTAGACGATCTGCTGCTTCTTTAATATCTTTAAGACCTTTTTCATAGTTTGGTCCACCACGGCGTACATAAATCTTAGTGTTATGCTCTTTTAATTTCTCTGCATACTCTTCAAAAGACTGGATAATACCTGTAAAGGTTTTCGCAACGTCTGTAAAGTTTGCAATCGCACCACCGATGATAAGGATTTTATCACGGCCTTGTGCATCTTTGTGACGTGTCATAAGGTCTAGTAAAGTATCTGCATAGAACTTAGTCTCACCTGTTGTCGGACCACCAGAATATTCACCGTAGTTTGCAAGATCAGAAACAGAACCACCTGTTGCTTCAGCGAAGTCAGCAATAGTATCTGCGTATACAACTGAAGCACCACCGCCGGCAACCATTGTCCAAATACGACCAAGTGGATTAAGTACAGTCAGTTTCAATGATGCACCAGATTTTGCGTCTGCCTCTGCAACCGCTTTTTCTTCTGGCGATTGATCTTCCATACCAAATGCAGTAGGGTATTCAACATCACCCCACGCATCACCCATCATAAAACCAGCAGTGTCATCCAAACGAGCAACAAGGTCAAGAATAGCCATATCGTTGTTCTCAAGCATAACGATAGGGTTGATTTCAAGGTATGCGAAGTTCAAGTCGCGGTAAAATTTAAAGAATTGAATTGCAAAAGAAGTAAATGCCTCTTTGTTTGCAGCCGGAATGTCGGCAGGAACATTGGCACGCACAGCATGTTCCATATCTGCATCGCTCATTGTGATCGGGATGTGAACTTCATTAACTTTCTCGTCCCATCCCTCTTCAACTTCCATACCACCTTCAGCAGACATGTAAAGAACGTCATCTTCACCTACAGTAGTCGCAGAGATATAATACTCTTGTTCTTGAGTATGTGGAGTGAATGGCTCAACAACGAAGTGCGTAAGACGTCCGTGCTGACCTGAAAGTAGCGTGATATCGTGAGACATCTTCTCATCGATCCATGCAGCAGCATCTGCCAAAGTTACATCACCTGGCTTATTTGTCTTGAAAAGTACAAGATCATTTTTACCACGCTTACCAAATAGCATATCTGGTTTAGCAACTAGTGCCTCTTGTTTCAACCACTCGAAACCATGCTCTTCAGCCTTCTCAAGTAGTTCTTTCCCGCTAGTAACCAATACAGATTTGAAACCGTATGTGAAACCGCTGAAGTATTTTTCCCAGTGTTTTGAGAAAATTGCTTTACCGTCGTATTCACGAATCGCTCTTTGAGCCATTGCAACTCCTTAGAAAATATTTATGAAATTATACCATTTAACTATTGCATATATCTTTAGGCTTCTTCCTTTATTTAAGAAAACCTTATTTCTTGTATAAATTAGTAACATAGTATTCTGCTACATCTACATTATTGTATCGTATAGTAACATTTTGAGCTTCTGCTAGGGGTTTATATTTGTATATCCGCACGTTTCTATCTTGTTCTATTCCATAAAATTTAAGGCGCAATTGTAATCGGGCGTCTTGTGATGCCACCCCTTTTATTCCCATCTCTTTAAGATGCTGCGCAAGCTCCTTTGCCACATGATTGTTGTAGACAAAATGCTTCATCGGTTTGGATATTACAAGATAAAGAAATTTATTCATATAAATCGTCACTGTACTTAGCAGCAAAAAACTCATCCCTATCGTAAGGAAAAGTCGATATTTCCTGCGATATTCTCTTAAACGCACTCGGTAAGACGATATAAATGTCTTCACCATAATCGGTGTTGTCAGAAGAATATAAGGAGCCAACTCTTCCAATTTCATCTGCTGTCTGAACGAAAAGAGTAAAGAAAAGATAAAAGCAGTCGAACCAAGATACCATAATAGATCACGCTCTTCTTTTATGGATGTCCTGTACAAAGCGTATATGAGATAGATAAAAACAATCGGTGAAAAAATCGCCGCATATATTCCCAAAGTATCTAAAAAATGGTTATGCGGATGCCCGCCGATTTCAATACCAAAAAGATACATCGACATCCCAAATAAAATGATCGAACAAAACAGCATCGTGGTATTTTTTTTCTCCATCGAATAGAAAATTATCCCTAAGTACAAAAAAGCGAAGGAATTATCTATAAAAACATAAAGTGGAAGTAAAAAATAGGATAAAAAACGGCTGTGTTTATGAGCATAAAGAAATAAAAGTAGTAAAAACAGAAGTAACCCGGCACCATCGACCATTATCGCCGCACTGTTGACGCCTGGCAACAAGAGATAGACAAGAAGACTCCAAAGCTGATCACTTGGCTTTTTAAACAGAGACTTGGAAACATCATAATATAACAAAGCACCTATGCCATGCATAAGTATCATTGGTAAACGTAAAGCAAGATCATTTTTACCCAAAACAGCTGTAGAAAAGTTAACCAGGTAATGAAGAAAGTTCTCTTTGTTATAAAAGATATCAGCCTCATAATAGCTGATTGAAAGTTCTGATGTAAAAAAAAGAAGAATAGAAGTATGAACGATAATAAACGCAGAAAGCAGATAACTATTCTTCATAAATATTTTTTTAAAGTTTTAAAAAGTTGTTTATCATATCATGCCCATGTTCACTCATGATCGATTCCGGATGAAACTGAACTCCATAAATCTGTTCTCCTTCAATCTCTAAAGCCATTATCTCATTATCATCAGCACTGAGTGCTGTAACCAAAATGCACTCAGGTAAAGACTCTTTTTCAACCACAAGAGAATGATAACGGGTCTCCGTAAATGTTTCTGGCAGTTTTTCAAAGATCTTGCTCTCTCTTTGCTTGATCACCGTAGAGGTCTTTCCATGCATCATGTTTTTGGCACGGATAACCTTTGCACCGTATGCCTGGGCTATGCTTTGATGACCTAAACATATACCTAGAATTGGTTTTTTACCTTTAAAGCGTTCGATCACTTCAAGTGTCACACCAGCATCATCAGGTGTCGCCGGTCCAGGTGATAAGATGATTTTTTCAGGATTGAGTGCCTCGATTTCATCCACACTCATCTCGTCATTACGGATTATCTTTAGATCCGCACCAAGCTCACGGCAATATTGGACTATGTTATAAGTAAAACTGTCATAATTATCAATCATTAAAATCATGAAGTGATTATAGCTGATTTATTTTTAACTTCATAATAGTTCTATGTCTAAAGTTTGCCCATTTATATCTTTTTTCTTTACACAGAGGAAGAAAAAAGGATGCAATATTCACTTCTTAAATCCATACCATTTATGAATAAACCCAGCGACAGGAAGTCTCACTCTCCCAATCTCAATTGCCAAATGGCGCACTCGTTCAAAAGTGTATCATCGCCGTATTTTAGGGCTGCTTTACGCAATCCATCTATCATCAATAGCATGGTTTCTACAACAACTGGATTCTCTGCATGTTTGAAAAGAGATCTTACATGCCAACGATCTAAAAATTGGTACTTCATTGAAAGCTGATTAGATGCTCCAGCATATTTATTCACAAGCTTTTTAGGAACAAGGTCGATATTCCCTTCTTTGAGAATACGTAGCCATAGATCATAATCCTCACAAACATCCATCGTTTCATCAAAACCGCCAATACTCTCGAAATACTCTTTTTTGATCATCACAGATGAGGGAGCAATATTACAATACGCTAAAGAGTCTTCAAAAGTCACGCGTTCAGCTTTATGGAACTTTTTTGGAACAGGCCACTCTTTACCATTACGTATCCATGTCTCATCCGTATAAGAGACTAAAGAATCCGGATTTTTTTTGTGATGCGCTACCTGAAAGGCCAGTTTTTTAGGATGCCATGTATCATCCGAGTCAAGAAAAGCAATCCAATCAAAAGATGCCATCATCACACCGTTGTTACGTGCAGTAGAAACACCCATGTTGTTTTGCCGAAGTAGATAGACATCACAATACATCTTTGCGACTTCACTCGTCACATCTGACGAGCCATCGTCCACAACGATGATTTCACTGGCCTTGTATGACTGAGCCAATACCGAGTCAATAGCTCGTGCCAACGTCTCGGCACGATTGAAAGCAGGAATGATAACAGATATTTTGATGATTGACCTTTACAACAGTCTTTGCAATCCTGCAATCGCCTGATCAATTTCTTCTTCCTTTTTGGAAAAGCAAAAACGTGCAAGATGTATTCCATCACTCTCATGATAAAAGGCTCTAGCCGGGACTGCGGCGATGCCTGTCTTTTCAAGAAGCGAGACAACCTTCTCTTTATCATTTTTTCCTTCTAGAGAAGATATATCAGCCAGTACATAATACGCACCTTTTATATACTCTGCTTTCAGACCCGCCTCGTTAAGTGCACTGACAAAACGGTCACGTTTGTGTTGATGCTCTTTAGCTACATTTATATAATAGCTTTTCGGCAGTTCTTCTAACCCCTTAAGGACACCTTGTTGCAATGGCGCAGCAGGACATACGTAGACCAAGTCATTCACAGCCGAAGCTGCATCAATCACATGGGATGCACTGATGGCATAGCCTAAACGCCATCCTGTAATAGAATATATTTTAGAGAATCCTGATATGACCACTGTCCGCTCTTTTAAAGCATCAACACTTAAGGCTGAGACAAACTCAAGATCATCATAGACAAAATGCTCATACATCTCATCACTAAAGAGCAGCAAATCATTCCTATTGATAATCAGGGCTATCTTTTCCAACTCTTCTTTTGTATAGACCTTACCACTTGGATTGGAAGGATTACAAATGAGCAACGCCTTTGTATCCTTCGTAATCTGAGACTGCAACTCTTCAAAATCGATTGCGTAGGCCGGTGGCATTGTCTTGATAAACTTTACTTTACATCCTAAAGATTGCAAGGTTGAGACATGATAACCGTAATATGGTTCAAAGACAATCACCTCATCGCCTTCATTGAGCAGTGACATTGCCGTACAATAAAAAGCACCTGTTGCACCCGAACTGACTAAAATATTATCTGCATTGACGCCTTGTTCATAAAAGTCATTCTGTTTTTTTGCAATAGCCTGACGAAGACGAAGGTTTCCATAGGCTGAAGTATAGATATTATGACCATTATCTATAGCCTCTTTTGCACCTTCTTTGACGACTGTAGGAATCTCAAGGTCACATATCCCTTGTGCCATATTCAGCCCCTGCTTTGCATGACATAAAATGGACATGGCACGAATTTCCGATTGGGCAATGTTCTGTACTCGATCACTTAATTTCATGTTTATCTCTTATGAAGTTATCTGGCCTACCAGACTTTGATCTCGTTGTAAAGACTGTCACGCTCAACAGGGGTAAATCCTGCATTTCGTATCAGGGCAACAAATTCATTGAGCTCGATACCCGAAGCAGATTTTGCCCCTGCAGCTGAATTAATAGACTCTTTCTCTATCGTTCCATCCAAATCATTACATCCAAACTCTTGGGCAACCAAAGCCAAATTGACCGTTGACGTCACCCAATAAGCTTTTAAATTCGCAACGTTATCCAGTAAAAGTCTGGCAATAGCATAGGTCTTTAAGATCTCCTGACCAGTAATGTCTTCTTTAATATTCAAGAAGTTGTTTTCCGTCTGATAAACAAGCGGTATGAAACAGTTAAAGCCCCCTGTCTTGTCTTGAAGATCACGAATACGCATCATATGATCGATGCGGTGACGACGCTCCTCCACATGCCCAAACAACATGGTCACATTAGACTTTCGTCCTCTATTGTGCCACTTTTCGTGGATCTCAAGCCATTGTTCAGACGTCACCTTCCCCTTGCATATATAATCGCGTACCTCTTCATCAAAGATCTCTGCTCCTCCTCCGGGAAGTGAGTCAACACCATTAGCTATCATGATGTCAATGATCTCATCATAACTTTTTCCATATTCTTCAGAAAGAAAATGTATTTCAGCCGCTGTCAAGGCTTTTATATGTATTTGTGGATACTTTGCTTTGATCTTTGAAAAAACTGTCGTATACCAGTCCAAACCTGTATCAGGATTGTGTGCAGAAACAATATGGACTTCCGTGATACCACGAGATGCTATATCATCGACAATCTCCATTATCTCTTCATGCTTAAGCGTATAGGGTTTTGGGTTCTTACGGCTTGCAGAATAGGCACAAAACTTGCAGATATCCTTGCAAATATTCGTAGGGTTGATATGACGATTAATATTAAAATAGGTCTTTTTCCCATGCAAGGCCTTACGCCTCTGATCAGCTAATTCACCAAGTTCAAAAAGATCAAAATCATACAAAGACAAGGCTTCATCGTAATTTATTCGTTCACCCGCTCTAATTTTATCTACAATGTCCATTTTTTATACATACCGTTTTCATATTTTTGGGAATTATATCGTATAGTTCTTAGAAAACAATTCTTCGATATAATAAGAAGATTTATAGATGAAAGTATAAAAAATGGATATTACAAACCGTATAGAAGACCTCATTGAATCCAATGCACCTGATTTTGAGATTTCCAAGCTATTTAAACAGTATATCAGTGAGTATAAAGAAGGCTTGAGTGATCTTTTTGAGGCCAACCAAGGCAAGGACTTTCTGGTACGTCACACCAAACAATTAGACCATATCATCAATATGATGTATAAAATTGTTTTGCGTAAAACATTCAACCATTATATCCCCATGAGAAACAACATCCCTATCGCTTTTATTGCCTTGGGCTCTTACGGACGTGAACAGTTATGTGTTCACAGCGATATTGACCTGATGATTGTTTTTGAGCACTCTGAAGGGTTCAATACACAACATATCATTGAAAAGTTCCTCTATCTTGCATGGGACTCTGGCTTGAAACTCGGACACCGCGTCCATGAACTAGGTGATTTGTTTAAAGCATCGCAAGAAGAGATCACTATCAGGACTGCTTTTTCCGAATCACGCTTTATCACTGGTTCAAACTTTTTATGGATGAGGACCACAAGAGAACTTAATCGTATCCGTCGACAGGATCAAAAAGAGTTCATCCTCGCCAAGATGGAAGAATCCAGAATCCGAAGAGAAAAGTTTCCCTCTTGTATGCAGCCAAATGTCAAAGAGTCGATTGGAAGTCTGCGAGACGCCCATCTTCTGTTTTGGCTGGCTCATACTGTCCATGGGTGCAAGAATCTAAAAGAACTCAGTGGTGCACTTTTTGACGAAGAAGAGTACAAAGAGTATCGTATCGCCTTAGAACTTCTCTTTCGTGTGCGCAGTGCTCTGCATATTATCGCTAAAAAACAGCAGGATGTCCTAATATTGGAATATATTCCCGAAGTGACTAAAAAACTGGGTTTTAGCTCTCAGCGTCTGCTGGTAACCAAAACAATGCACGCGATGTGGGTGATCAATCACTTTACACAGATATACACCTATAAGCTCTCCCGTCCCTTTCTGTACAATAATAGCAATATACCTATTTTTAGAAAAGCCAGAACGGTACATGGCTTTTATGAGACCGAGGGAAAGATATATGCTAGTTTCAATCACAGACCCATTAATCGTATCCAACTCCTAGAGTTTTTGTCAGAGCTTCAGGACAAGGACCTGCAATTCGATCCTTCGGTATACAAATGTATATCACCTTATTTGATGCAAGGCAAACTCAGAAAAAAAGAAAAAGCTTTACTGCTTAAACTTTTTTCCAAACGCTATTTGCACTGTATACTTCAACTCTTCTTTGATACCGGCATTCTTGCTGATATTATCTCACCTTTTTCAAAGGTCATGTTCCTTCCCCAGTTTGACGGTTATCATACTCATCCTGTGGATCTGCATTCACTTATGTGTATCAAAGCGCTTGAAGACATCAAAGACCCCCTGGCTTTGGAAATCTATAAAGAATTCACGCCTGAAGAGCGCATGCTTCTGCATATGACTACGCTCCTTCACGATACAGGAAAGGGAAGAAAACAGGACCACTCTCTTGTAGGAGCAAAACTCTTTAATGCCTATGCTTCAAACCTCAATATCTCAGAAGAGCTCATTGAGATTGGTACCGTTTTAATCAAACACCATATTGCTATGAGCCGTGTTGCTTTTCGGGAGGATTTTTATCATGAAAATATCCTCTTCTCTTTTATCTCAAAAATTAAAGACGAACGGACCTTGAAACTTCTTTTTGTCCTGACTTATGCGGATATTAACGGTGTCAGCCAAAAGACCTACAACTCTTTTAATGCAAAACTTCTTCGTGAGCTCTATCATGCTTCCTTGGAGGTCATTGACAACAAAGAGATGATCGATGAAGCTGAAAAGCGCAGAAAAAGTGAAGACGCCCTGAAAAAGAATGCTCTATTTTTGTCACTGAGTAAATTAGAACAGAAACGCATTCTATCCATTGAGTCAAATCTCTTTTTTATCAAGAACAAACCCCAGGAGATCGTTAGCTTGTCTCAAAAAACAAAAAATTTAGACAAATATGCATTCAGTATCACCCATGCTCCTCATCTCATCATTGAAATCATCAAAGATATTCCTTTAAACCTGGGCTATCTTCTGGGTAAACTAAACTTTTTAAATATTGTGGCCATGGATATTTTCAAACTGTACGACGGCATTAAATATTTTAAGATCGAGTTCTCTCAGCCCATTAATGAAGACGATGTTTATCATATTCAAGAGATTATAGAAGACGCTTTTGATATGCAAAAAAACATCGTCCTGGTAAAACCTGATATCAAAGCAAATGAAATAAGCCTTGATTGTGAACATTCAAACACCTATGCCCGTCTGAGTATCAATACTCATGACCAATCCGGGTTGCTTGCGTATGTCATCAAAGCTTTCGATGACATGGAAATCGATATTGCAACAGCCAAGGTTCACACCATCAAAAATCGTGCCCGTGATCAGTTTTTAATAGAAAAACACCAAAATGTCTGTCATAATACCGAAAAAATTATTGAAGCGTTAGTGAATAAGGTATAACATATGTGTGGAATTGTCGGGTATATTGGAAAAAACAACATTAAAGAGATCCTTTTAAACGGATTAGGCGAACTTGAATATCGAGGGTATGACTCAGCAGGAATCGCCGTACTTCAAGGTGATGATTTTTCCATTTACAAGGCAGTTGGTAAACTAGAAAACTTAAGAAACAAGACTCAAGACTTTGCTCCCCATGGATTTTCTATCGGTATTGGCCATACACGCTGGGCTACACATGGAAAACCGACTGAACTTAATGCACATCCTCATATCGGTGAATGCTCTTATGTCGTCCATAACGGGATTATTGAAAACTACCAAGAACTAAAACAGCGTCTTATAGCTGAAGGTGTAAACTTTCTGTCCCAAACTGACACTGAAGTCATCGTCCATCTTTTTGAATCAAACAACAAGCGTCTCAAAGACCCCATCAAAGCATTTAGAGCAACCCTTGATGAACTGGAGGGTGCTTATGCAATTTTACTGATCAGCAAGTCGGCACCTGAAACAATCTTCTTTGCCAAAAACGGTTCACCGATGTTGATAGGTTTAGGTAAAGAAGAGAAGCACTTTGCCTCTTCTGACACGCCATTGATCGGTTTATGCTCAGACGTAATCTATCTTAATGACGGTGAAAACGGCTATGTAACCGTAGACTCTGTCGAGCTATTTGATGCCTCTTATAATAAGATCGAACCTATATTAAAGACCCTTCCATCTTCGAAGCTTTCAGCACAAAAAGAGGGGTATCGATTCTTCATGGAAAAAGAGATTTATGAACAGTCCCAGGTTATCTCCGATACCTTGATTGGCCGTTTAGGCGAAGCAAGTATCAACTTTGAAGAGTTGGATGAACATCTCTTTGATGGCATAAACGAGGTAAAACTCTGTGCTTGTGGGACATCCTATCATTCAGCCCTTGCTGCTTCATATCTTTTTGAACGCTATTCCAAAATACGCTGTTCTGTCGAGATCGCCAGTGAGTTCCGCTATAAAGAGCCCTTGTTAACTCAAGACACCCTCTTCATCGCCATCTCACAAAGCGGTGAAACAGCTGATACCCTTGAGACACTTAAAATGGCAAAGGCAGCAGGTCTTAGATCCTTAGTCATCTGTAATGTAGACAATTCATCAATGGTGCGTGAAGCAGACGCCTCTATTCTAACCCGTGCCGGTATAGAAAAAGGTGTCGCTTCAACAAAAGCCTTTGCTACACAGATGGTGGTGTTTTGGATGCTCTCTTTATATATAGCAAAACTTCGATCATCTCTGAATGCGGAAGAAATATCCCAGCATATATCCCTGCTTCGAGAGGTTCCTTCGACTGTTGTAGTTACCGATGAACTCCATGAAAAGATCCGACGCCTCTCCAAGCGTTATCTACATGGGCACGGTTTCTTTTTTATCGGCAGGGACGTCTTCTATCCGCTTGCTTTGGAAGGTGCTTTAAAACTTAAAGAGATCTCATACCTGCATGCTGAAGGATACCCATCTGGCGAGATGAAACATGGTCCTATTGCCTTGGCTGATCCTGAGCTTTTCACTATTGCACTTATGCCGACAAACCTTCTGTATGACAAGACGAAATCCAATGTGGAAGAGCTGTCGGCACGTGACAGTACTATCTGTGCTATCTCTTCGATTGAATTTGACAAAGCAGATGACTTCATCAAAACCAACAGCCGTACCCACTATATGCATGAGTTTTTTGAAATGATGGTCGTTTTACAGATCCTTTCACTGGAGATATCTGTCCGTTTGGGTAATGATGTCGACATGCCTCGTAATCTTGCCAAATCGGTTACCGTTGAATAATATAAACGGGAACCAACTCTATTTGTGAACTTTTACCTGCAATAGCGTTCTCATACACTTAACCTACTCAAGAGAGCAAAATCTTTTTTCTAAAATCTAAAATATTCCACTTAAATATATATTTAAAGTTTCAATTGATATACTGAAGATAATTAATACTAATATTATCATAAAGTTTTGACATGAACACAAACAGAAAACTCCTGCTTATCGTTACTCTGATGCTAATCGGCCTGGCTACTGCAACCATCATCAATGTCGCAGTCAACTTTAGGGAATACGCTTATAACAATGCCATAGAAAAGTCAAAGATGACGGCTGAAATCGTGCGTGACGGTTTAACCGCACATATGGTAAATGGTATCATGGATAAACGCGAGTTTTTCTTACGGAACATTGCGGAGTCAAAAGATGTCGAAAATTTATGGATAGTACGCGCAGATAATACCATTGCTCAGTATGGCACCGGGCTGAAAAATGAGATTACTAGAGATGCACTGGATGATCAGGTCTTAAGTCAAGGCAAACCTGTCCGAAAGATTATTGAAGATGCTGAACGTGCTATTCTTCGTGTCAGTATCCCCTATATTGCCACCGCTTACAGTACACCGGATTGTCTATCATGCCACAATGCCAAAGAGGGTGAAGTTCTGGGTGCTATCAGCATGGAGTTTAATATTGAGGATATCCGCGAGGCAGGGACACTGACCATGGCCAAGATATTTGGTATCAATCTAATCTTTTTACTGATCGCCCTCTATTTGACCAACCACTATTTCAAGCCCTATATGTGTCTGTTCAACAATCTGCGCGAGGGGACAAAAAAAGCTTATATGGGTGATTTCACATACCGCTTTACTACGCGGCTAAAAGGAGAAGGCAAAGAGGTTACGGATCAGATGAATGATCTGTTTGAGAAGATGCAAGATGCCTTCGGCAACATCAAAGAACAGTTGCACAGTTTTGTAGCACGCAACCATATCTCATGTTCAGACCCTCTTCATGAAGCCAGCAGTATCATCCATGAGCTGGCTGATATCTATAAATTTAAAAAGACTATTGAACTTGATAAAGACAAGTATGCCATCTATGAACGAATTTACCATCTGTTAGAGTGTAAATTTGGACTTAAACACTTTGCTATGTATGAGGTTAATCATCTGCGCAAAGAGAGAAACCTGCTTTATATTACCCAGGGTGAGAGTTTCTGTTCCCATCAGGCTGACAGCGACGCACTGGAATGCCGGGCTTTTAGAACAGCCACAGATATCATCTCAAGTGATTTCCCAAACCTTTGTTCGGCATGCACGCATAATGGAAAACTTGAATATACCTGTTTGCCATTTAATATTAATAATGATTACTCGCTAATCCTATCGATATCGGCGTCAACAAAAGAGCAACTCGATGAGATCAGCAACAAAATAACCAGTATCAGAAATTATTATGAGGCAGCCAAACCGGTGGTCGAAAGCAAGATATTGATGGATATCCTGCGTGAATCATCCCTGCGTGATGCTTTAACGGGGCTCTTCAATAGACGTTTCCTAGAGGAGTATATCGAACAGGAACAGGCAAACATACAAAGAGACAAGAGTAACTATGACATCATGATGATCGATATTGATTATTTCAAACTGATTAACGACACCTATGGTCATGACGTTGGAGATACTGTCATTAAAGCACTTAGTGAGATTTTAAAGTCATCCATTCGGGCATCAGACATGGCTGTACGCTACGGGGGAGAAGAGTTTTTGGTTCTGCTTCGTCGCACGACGTCCGAGGCGACTATGAAGATTGCTTCTGCTATTCACACAAGCTTTAGTGAAAAGACATTCACTATTGGATCTGAAACGATTTCAAAGACTTTAAGCATAGGCATTGCTAAGCTGCCTGAAGACTCCGATTCCATATGGAAGACTATTAAATATGCCGACACTGCTTTATATGAAGCTAAAAACAAGGGACGCAACAAGATTGTAGAGTTTACTCCTGACATGTTTCAGGAGTACTAAGGAATCATTCCCTCGATGAAAAAGTGTGAATGTATGACTTGATATCTTTTATCTTAACTCAACCATCTTTCTTCTTAGGTAGGCTATCTTTGATTGCAGTGGGAGATCCTTTGGGCAAAGGTCTTCACAACCCATAAGTGACATACAGCCGAAAATCCCATTGTCATCACCAATAATATTATAATAATCCTCATCCGTACGCGCATCTCTTGGATCGAGTGAATAACGTGCCACTTTATTCAGCCCCACAGCTCCTATAAACTGATCACGCATGACCATTGTCCCGCAACCTGCAACACAGCACCCGCATTCTACACAACGGTCAACCTCATAAATCTCGTTGGACAGATCCGGGTCCATCTTCTCTTCAAGACGGTCGAGATCTATCTCTTTCTCCTCTTCCTTATGAATCCATGCTTCAACACGTTCGTTCATACCACGCATCCATTTCCCTGTATACACGGATAGATCACCAATGAGTTCGAACACAGGAAGCGGTGCGAGCGTTATCTCTTCACCCAGTTTTGCCGTTAAGGTACGACAGGCCAATCCCGGCTTTCCATTGATAATCATCCCACAACTTCCGCAGATCCCTGCCCGGCAGACGAAATCAAACTTTAAAGAGGCATCATACTTTTCACGTATGTCATTGAGCGCAATAAATAGAGTCATTCCGGGAGCTTCTTCAAGTTCAAAGGTCTCTACACGCGGTTTATCCCCTTTTTCATTGGGATTGAATCGCAAGACAGATATCTTTAAAATTCGGTTCGTTTCATTGCTGTTCATTAAATCTCTCCTCCAAACGCTCGTTGCGTCCTTGATATTTTTTCGGTAAAAGATGCAAATACGGCATTAAAGCCTCTTGTATTTCAAAACGGTCTTTACCTTCTTCTTCAAGTTTTTCTCTTATATTGTCTACTTCCGCTTGTCTCTGGACGGAACGTTCACTTACAATGGTGTTGTCTTTTCCATACCCTCTAAACCCAGGAGGAAGTTCCATAGACTCTATCTCTATACTCTCATACGAGATAGTCGGTATAGTCTGATTTTCATCAGGCCACGTCGTGATTGTACGTTTTAACCACTCTTTGTCATTGCGTTCCGGGTAATCTTCACGCGCATGCGCTCCACGACTTTCTCTGCGTTCAAGTGCCCCTTTGGCAACGCACAAGGCAAGTTTTAACATTCTTTGTGTTCTATAGGCATTGACCAGTTCAGGATTGGCTACGAGGGTCTTATGCTTGACTTCAATGTTTCTACTTCGTATCAGCAAGGCTTCTAACTCTTGAACAGCGGATTGCAAGTCATCTTCATTTCTGAAAATACCGACTTTTTCCATCATAATCTTTTCCATTTCACGACGAATCGGATAGACATCTTCTCCATTTTCATTATTGATTAAAGCCTCAAGTTTGTTCTGCTCTTTTTTGATAAAGCCTTCAATCGTTGATGTTGATATCTCTATGTTACTCTCTTCACTTGCACAAAAATCGGCGATATATTCCGCAACCAACATACCTGAAACGACTGTCTCTGCAACTGAATTCCCACCCAAACGGTTAAAACCATGCATGTCCCAACAGGCAGCCTCACCACATGAATAAAGCCCTCGCATCGTTTGCGATTCTCCTTTGTAATTAGTGCGAATACCACCCATCGAATAGTGTTGAGTCGGTCTTACAGGGATATACTCTTCAGCAGGGTCAATGCCCAAAAAGCTCTCACAGATCTCTTTAACCTCTCTGAGATTCTTCTCTATATGCTCACGTCCCAATATCGTAATATCAAGCCATAGATGATCACCATAACGAGACTTGACTCCTTTGCCTTTTCGCATGTGTTCCGTCATACGACGGGAAACGACGTCACGCGAAGCCAACTCTTTTTTTTCTGGTTCATAATCAGGCATAAAACGGTATCCATCAACATCTCTTAAAACACCGCCATCACCCCGGCACCCTTCTGTGGTAAGAATCCCAACAGGTACAATGGCTGTAGGGTGAAACTGGATAGCTTCCATATTTCCTAGGCTAGCGATACCTGTTTCAAGAGCAACTGCCTGCCCCATCCCCTGACAGATAACAGCATTGGTCGAAACAGCATAGATGCGCCCGTAGCCACCTGTTGCAATGGTAGTCGCCTTTGCGATATAAGCGACCAACTCCCCTGTTATCAGATTTCTTGCAACAGCACCGTAACAACGATTGTTTTCATGGATTAATGAAACAACCTCCATACGCTCACGAACCTCAATCTTCTCTTCTTGTGCCTTATTATCCATAGCAAAGAGCATACTGTGACCCGTACCGTCTGATGTATAACAGGTACGCCACTTCTTCGTGCCTCCAAAATCACGTGCAGTAATCAGTCCATGGGCTTCTTCATCCTCAGTAATCGTTACCTTCTGTGCATTGATGATAGCCGTATGTTTACCTGCTTTCACACGTGTCCAGGGTACTCCTATAGATGCCATCTCACGAATCGCCTTAGGAGCGGTATTGACAAACATACGCACAACGTTCTGGTCTGCCCCCCAGTCGCTTCCCTTGACAGTATCCATAAAGTGGACATCTTCATTGTCTCCCTTCCCTTTGGCACTGTTCGCCAAACTTGCCTGCATGCCTCCCTGTGCGGCTGCAGAGTGAGAACGCTTAGGCGGTACCAGACTCAATAATATTACATCCAGCCCTCTCTTTTTTGCTCCGGTAGCTGTGCGAAGACCAGCTAAGCCCCCGCCTACGACTAAAACATCGGTATATGTAATCTTCATTTAATGTCCCTTGCCTTGCATAGCTGCTACTGTGTTAGGAATATATCTTTCACCGGCTCTGTCTTTATGCTCAATCCCAATCTTCACATACATCATCCAGGTAGCCAATCCCAGCGTTAAAAAGAAAAATGTCATTATATATTTTGCCTGTTTCAAGCGTTTTCGATTAAGTTTAGGATTTTTCCCGTCAAACCATCCCCATTTTATCGCCAACCTGTACAGACCGATACTCCCATGTACTTCGACTGCAATTAAGAGTATAAGATACAAGGGTGCCATCCAGTCAGTGACCATCCTATCTGATGAAGCATAGGGACCTATTTCACCTGGATGCGTCAAAATCACGTAAAGATGGACAGAACCCAGGAAGAGCATGATAAATCCCGTAATTGCCTGGTAATACCACAGTGTCGTATCGGCGTGCTTCATACGTATCATATGAGAATGAAAGAGTTTATACTGTCTAAAATTCGATGGAAATTTTCGCATAGCCAAAATAGCATGCAGGATAAAAAGAAAAAAGATAATGCCGGTGAAGACCATGACAATGGCAGGATGACTTTCGCCAAAAATATACTCACCTTCAAAAAACTTGGCAACCATATACATGGCATCTTTCCCCAACAAAATTGTCGAGACAAAGATCATATGACCCCACATAAAAAGTGCTAATACAAGGCCTGTCCCACTCTGTAAATAATCAAGCCAAGCTGGGATTTTACTCTTGTACAACTTGGCGCGCACTTCATTTTCACGTGTCATAACACCTTGTGATTCCATGATACTCTCCAAAAACTAATAATAGGACCATTATAATGAAAAGTTGGCTAAAAACAAGATAAAGTGAAGGTTTTGAAAAATCAAGAAGAAAGTTATTTGGTAAAAAGATGATGTGAGATATTACTCACATCACTTTAGTGACAGCCGCATCCTGTACCGCAAGAACCGCCACTTTGTGCTGTTGCTTGTTGTGGAGCTGCTCCAGTAGAACAAGCTGATACTCCAGGAGGAGTTGTCGGTTGAACAGCCGAATTATCAACGCCGCCTTCTTCATTGATCTTCTCGATTGTAGCCCAAAGAGCTTCTGCCGCAGCCATAAAACGTTTAGCAGTTTCAGAGTCCGGTTGAGCAAAAGTAACCGGTTTACCTTGGTCTCCACCTGCACGAACAGCTGGCTCGATTGGAATCTCAGCAATTATCTTCGTATCAAACTCATCGGCCATTGGCTGAGTCGTTCCCTTACCAAAGATATCATATTCAACACCTGTATCCGGAGCAATGAAGCCTGACATATTCTCTACAATTCCTGCAATTGGGATATGCAGTTTGTTAAACATGTTCAATGAACGGCGTGAGTCATCAAGTGAGACCATTTGAGGTGTCGTCACTGTAATACCCGCTGTTACTGGAACTGCTTGTGCCAGAGATAGCTGTGCATCACCTGTTCCCGGAGGCATATCAATAATCAAACAATCCAATTCAGACCAAAGAATGTCACGTAGGAACTGCTCAATCGCTTTCATGATCATAGAACCACGCCAGATCAGTGCCTGTCCCTCTTCCATCAATGAACCCATAGACATCATCTCAATACCATATGCCTTAAGTGGAATCACTTTATTTCCTTCAATCTCAGGTTTAACACCTTCAAGGCCCAACATACGAGGAATATTCGGACCATAGATATCAGCATCTAAAAGACCAACTTTTTTACCTTGCTGTGCAAGTGCGATAGCAAGGTTTACAGAAGTTGTCGATTTACCTACTCCACCTTTACCAGAACTTACCATAACAAAGTTTTTAACATGCGGAGCGATGTTTTTGCCTTTCGATGAACTCTCACGTGGCATCTTTGGTGCGTTGATGTTGATTTGAACATCTGATGCTCCAGCCATCTTAAGCTCTGTCGTAGACTCTTCTACAATTTGTTGTGCAACTTCAGGAGCTGATGACGTAACTTCTACTTCAACAGACACCTTAGTCCCATCAATCTGAATATCTTTTACAAATCCAAAAGTCACGATATCTTTGGAAAAACCAGGATACGTAACTTTTGACAATGCATCTTTTACTATTTGTTCAGTCATTAAAGTATTTCCTTTATTAAAATTATTGAGCTAATTTAAAATCTTGCTGCGCATGAGCCGCAGCTTCTTCAGCAATTTTAGCAATAGCCTCAGGGTTGTTCATGATGTCCTGAGTGATCTTGTATGAACAAAACTTCGGTCCACACATAGAGCAGAACTCTGCTTCTTTAAATACATCCTGAGGAAGTGTCTCGTCATGATATTCTCTTGCACGATCACCATCAAGTGCCAGTTCAAACTGTTTTTCCCAGTCAAATGCATAACGTGCATCAGACATCGCATCATCAATGTCACGTGCACCTGTACGACCACGAGCGATATCAGCCGCATGCGCTGCAATCTTATACGCAATAATACCTTCACGTACATCTTCAGCATTAGGAAGGCCCAAGTGTTCTTTTGGCGTAACATAACACAGCATTGAAGCACCATGCCATCCACCGACAGCTGCACCGATAGCAGAAGAGATATGGTCATATCCAGCTGCGATATCTGTTACCAATGGCCCAAGGATATAGAAAGGTGCTTCATGACAAAGCTCTCTTTGGATCTTCATGTTACGTTCAATCTGGTTCAATGGAACGTGACCCGGACCTTCGATCATCACCTTAACATCTTTTTCCCAGGCACGAAGTGTAAGTTCACCAAGGACCTTAAGCTCACCCAACTGAGCATCATCCGATGCATCTGCCAAACAGCCCGGACGAAGTGAATCCCCCAGAGAAAGAGAGACATCATATTTTGCACAGATATCAAGAATATCATCAAATGCCGTGTAGAATGGGTTTTCTCTATGATAGTGCATCATCCATGCTGCCATCAATGAACCACCGCGAGAGACGATACCCATCTTACGTTTTGCTACTTTTGGCATTGTCTCTAATAAGAAACCAGCATGAATAGTAAAGTACGATACACCTTGTTGTGCCTGACGCTCAAGAACTTCAAGCATCTTTTCAATCGTCAAGTCCTCAATTTTGTTTCCAACATCATGAAGAATCTGATAGATAGGCACTGTACCGATTGGAATCGCAGAGTTCGCGATTACATTACGACGGATATCATCCAGGTCACCACCTGTTGAAAGGTCCATTGCCGTATCAGCTTTGTATTGTTGTGATACCTGAATCTTTTGGATCTCTTCTTGAACATCCGAAGCCAATGCAGACGAACCGATATTTGCATTGATTTTACAGCTTGCTGCAATACCAATTGCCATTGGTTCAAGGTTTTTATGGTTGACGTTTGCCGGAATGATCATACGACCACGAGCCACTTCACTTCTTACAAGTTCAGGCTCTAGTTTTTCCAGCTTAGCGACATATTCCATCTCTTCAGTGATAATGCCTTTTTTTGCATAATGCATCTGCGTGCGAACTTTATCACCTTCGCGTTTTTTCAACCATTCTGTTCTCATAAAATTTCTCCTGTATCTAGTAAGCGAATACTACACATCTAAAGTAAGTATTTCGTAATAATATATACTCAGTAAAACTATTTTACTTTCACTTAAGCAAAGTCGAAATGAGCTTACACAAATATATACGCACAAAACCTAAGAATTTAAAATTCTTATTTATTTTTCGGAATGTAACATAAACAAGTTAAAAGAAAGCTTTCTGTGTGTATAATTTCGTAACACCTGTTACAAATAGGAGCATTTTTGTCTGATTTAACACTCATTCTACTTGCAGCTGGGAACTCTACGCGTTTTTGTTCATCTGTAAAAAAACAGTGGCTTCGCATAGAACATCAGCCTTTGTGGCATTTTGTTACAAACAAATTTGAAGATTTGAATATTTTTTCAAAAATTATTATCACAGCACATAAAGACGAAATCGAATATATGAAATCTTTTTGTGAACATACCATTATCGAAGGGGGAGACACACGTCAAGTATCCTTAAAAAATGCACTTGAACATGTATCAACTTCTTATGTCATGGTAAGCGATATTGCTAGGGCTTGTCCCCCTGAAGAACTTATTCAAAGACTCGTTGCAGCAAAAGAGAATGCAGACTCTGTTGTTCCCGTACTAAGTATGAATGACACAGTCTCATTTGATGGGAAAAATATTGATAGAGAAAAGCTAAAACGTATCCAAACGCCTCAGCTTTCCAAGAGTGAAATCCTCAAAAATGCCTTATTGACAGGCGAAGAGTTTACAGATGAAAGCAGTGCAATAGTTGCTTATGGAGGAACAAGAATAGAAGTCGAGGGTGATGAGTCCGCTCACAAGATAACGCGTATCAGTGATATGAAAAACATCCCTTGTTTGCGTGCACCTTCAAATGACACACTCGTTGGAAACGGTTTTGATGTACATGCCTTTGAGGATAACAGAGAGATGTTCTTAGGCGGGATCAAAATCAGTTCACCATTCGGGTTTAAAGCACATAGCGATGGTGATGTTGCGATTCACTCCTTGATAGATGCCTTATTGGGTGCATCAGGAATGGGTGACATTGGGACTCTTTTCCCTGACAGTGATAATACCTATAAGGACATCGATTCCAAACTTCTCTTACAAGAGTGTGTAAAAAGATTGCATAACTGTGGGTTTGTTATTGTCAATGCTGATATCACCATCATTGCAGAGACACCTAGATTAAGCCAATACAAGGCGCAGATGCGTTCTACACTGGCAAGAATCTTGGAAATCGAGCCGTTTTTATGCAATGTAAAAGCGACTACTACGGAAAAACTTGGCTTTATTGGCCGTAAAGAAGGCGTTGCTGTACAGAGTAGCGCAAGCTTGAAATATCTAGACTGGACTAATTTATGAAAATATTAATTATAGAAAACGAAATCTATCTTGCACAGAGTATTGCTGCAAAACTAAGTGACCTTGGACATGTATGTGACCTTGCATCGACAACCAAAGATGCCCTCCGTAACGAACCTTATGATGTTGTGCTTCTTTCAACCAACATCTCGGGACAAGACTTCTACCCTGTTATTGATGCGTATAAAAATGCGGTCGTTATCTTAATGATCTCTTATGTAAGTAATGACACTGTCTCCAAGCCTCTAAAAGCCGGTGCGAAAGACTATATACTTAAACCGTTTATGATTGAAGAACTTATCCGTAAAATCGACCATTTCCAAGATTATGAACAGTTGAAACGTCAAAATGCAACCTTTCAGCGTTATATCGATCACTCTTTCTCTTCTGTAAACGTTGAATGTGACTTTGAAAAAGCAGACCTTCCTATCTTTGTTTTTTCAAACTATCAAAAATACGCTGATGCCTTTGCCTTTAAACTACTTAACCGTTGCAAGTCCCCACTGCACTTTCTTTCTTTGGCCTCTTTACGTACCCTTGATGATATCGCCAATCTCAATCCTGAACGTCTGACCTATATCACTGATTTTCAAGCTTTGAAGAAAACAGACAAAAAACCTTTCTTGGATCTCATTGAAGGCAAAAGCGTTATCGTCTCAAGTACGGATGTCGTAGAAGAGGTCCCTTATAAAACAGTTGAGATGAAAAGTGACAATAAAGTCATCGAACAGGGTGATATTTTACCTATCGAGGACTATGTCAAATATATTGTGTTAAATTATCAACACAAGTTTCCTGACACTGAACTATCAAAAAAGTTAGGAATATCTAGAAAAAGTCTCTGGGAAAAAAGAAAAAAATATGGAATCATCAAGAAAAAATAGAGAACTACACCTTGATCAAGAAGCAGCATCCGCACTTCGTCTCGTAAAAGCAGGACTCCTGCATCCTGTGACCTCCTTAATGAATAAGGCCGAGACTACCGAAGTCTTAAAAACAGGCCTTATCAATGGAAAAACCTTTCCTTTTCCTTTCATCCTCTCTCCAGGTGGAAAGACAAATGAAGAAGTATTGGCTTCAGCACAAGAAGGTGAACGTCTCGAACTTTTTGTCGATAAAAAATATTTTGGCTATATCATCGTTGATGAGATTTTTAAAATCAATCCACGTGAACGTGTTCGACAGATCTATGGTACGGACGATCTCTCTCATCCCGGTGTTCAAAACACCTATGATCGCCTTGGAAAATATGCTATCAGCGGAGATTACGAAATAGATCACTCCATCCTGGACAAGAGTAAAGAGCTGATCGATGATGCCAAAGCACGTATAAACGCTCAACATACTACGGCCCTTATGATGGCAGGAAATCCTCTTCACCGTGCCCATGAACGCCTGATAAGGCAGACATTAGAGAAAACCGATTTGATTGTTATTTTCTTGCTCAAGCCCTATAACGAGAAAGAGCTTGTATACGAGACACGTAAAGAGTGCTTAGAATATTTTATCACTCATTATCTACCTAAAAACCGTGTTCTGTTGATTCCTTTGGAAAGCTCCTATATTTTTGCAGGCTATAATGAAGTTCTTATCGATGCGATCGTTGCTAAAAATTATGGATGTGATGCTCTTAAAATAGGTCAGAACCATGCAGGTGTAGGTATGTATTATGATCAGAACTCTCATAAATCCATTGTTGACAAACTGGTCGGAATCGATATCAATATCAATATCTCTGCTGAATATGTCTACTGTAATGAGTGCAAGACTCTCGTCTCGACTCAGACATGTCCGCATGGCCAGCATCATCATATAGCCTACCATTCCGAATCAATACTTGAACTTTTGAAGCTCGGCCTTCTTCCACCGGCTGTGCTTATGCGTAAAGAGATATCGGCACTCACCCTCTCAAAACTTTTTCCAAACCGCTTCAAGAACCTAGAAAAGCTCTATAATGACATCTTGCCGATTACCGGGCTTCTTGAAGAGCACAGTGAAAAAGACTTTTATCTTGAGCTGATGAAACTTTATCAGACTACATCATTAACATAGGACACATATGAATTGGTTTTTACTCACTATCGGTTACAGCGGATTATCTCCTAAAGCACCCGGTACTGTTGGCTCTTTTGTCGCTTTGATTTTGGGAATACTTATCTTGACATTCATGGATGCGACCACACTCTTTTTAGGTGCTTTGTTAGCCACTGTCGCAGGCTATAAACTTGTCAATGACTATGAAAAAGCTGGTGGTATTCATGACAATAGGCAAATCGTTATTGACGAGCTTGCCGGGATGTGGTTAAGCATGACGATTGCGATCGCACCTTTGGCACAAATACCCGTACAAGCCTACAGTGACTACATGACCCATTGGACACTATGGCTTTCTATCCTACTGAGTTTTGCCTTTTTCAGATATTTTGACATAGTAAAACCTTCAATCATCGGCCGCTTAGACCGAGAAGCAAAAGGTGGCATGGGCGTTATGGGCGATGATGTCGTCGCTGGAGTTGCCGCTGGTGTGTTGACAGCACTTGTCATGAAAATTGTGTTTATGTTTATCGGTGTTTAATGGCACGTCGGACCAATAACAGAAAGTTCAATGGCAACCAGAACTCCAATTCGTCCAAAGCCAGAGCAAAGCATAAGCAAAGCAGTTCAAAATCTACTGAGGTAGAGATATATACAGCTTCTTTCTGTCCTCACTGCCAGGACGCTAAGATCTATATGAAGATAAACAAAATAAAATTTACAGAATATAATCTTGAAAAGTCAAAAAGCGCTGAAAAAAAGTTTCTTGGCATGGGCGGGAAAAAGATTCCCCTGCTTGTCGTAAAAGGAAAGATCCTACGCTCGTGGAACCAGGAAGCTTTTGACAAAGCATACAACTCCTAAAGCAGTTTTCTCAAACTACGACTCCCTGCCTTCTCAAGACTAAGTTTCATCACACAATAGCAACACAATCACAACATAGACTATCATCATTTAAATATCAGGAGTCAACAATGCAAAGTATTTATCTGATCGATCATAAAGGAAGGTTTAGAGGCTCATTTGTAAATATTCGTGATGCAAAAAATTATGCACATCATGAACACATCAACAACTACTCTTTAAAACGGGTCGAGCGTAAAAAGGTCTAAATTGGCCTTTTTTCAAATATCGACCCTAAACTTCTATTCCTCGAGCAAAATGATTATGCCTGTATGATTCTTCATCCCTTCATATAATATTTTTCAAACTAAACTCTTCTATAACAAGAGATATATATAAGCCAAAAACCTTACATCGTACTAACCCTGCTCGAGATACCATTAAGTAAAAGTTGATAAAATACTTCTACTTTACAACAGAGGAAAACAGATGGCATATTTTTTGACAATCGATGCAGGCACCGGGAGTGGAAGAGCGATTATCTTTGACGCACAAGGAAATCAGGTCGGTATTTCTCAACAAGAGTGGGTCCATCTTCCAGAAAAAGGTGTGTTAAACTCTATGGGATTTGATACAAGAACAAACTGGGCAATAATTTCCAACTGTATTCAAGCAGCTATCAAGAATGCAAATATATCGGCTTCTGAAATCAAAGCGGTAACAGCGACTAGTATGCGTGAAGGAATTGTTTTGTACGACGACGACAATAAGGAGCTTTTTGGCGTTGCCAACGTCGATGCACGTGCCGATAAAGAAGTCGCCTACCTCAACCGTATCTTTCCCGGTCTTGAAAGAGAGTTTTATGACATAAGCGGACAGACCTTTGCCCTGGGTGCCCTTCCCCGTCTGCTTTGGGTAAAACAGAACAGACCTTCACTCTACGAGAGAACAGCCAATATCTCAATGATCAGTGACTGGGTACTAGCTAAGCTCTGCAATGTGATCGCGACTGATCCTTCCAATGCAGGTACTACGGGTGTGTTTTCTCTTAAAACACGCCAATGGGACAAAACAATGGCTACGAAGGTGGGGATT
>JBFESZ010000019.1:0-27504 GCA_041548245.1 Sulfurimonadaceae bacterium | reverse complement strand
TGCGAATGATGTCGCCAATGCCGTCGGTCCTTTAGCTGCCATAGCCGATGCCGTTAAGAGTTCAGTAATCGCGTCGAAAGCGGCCATTCCTCTATGGGTCATGCTGGTAGGTGCGCTGGGGATCTCTTTAGGTCTTGCGCTCTATGGCCCTAAACTGATCAGAACCGTCGGTTCTGAGATAACCCAGCTCAATCAGATCCGTGCCTATTCTGTAGCCATGTCGGCTGCAATTACCGTTATCATAGCGTCACAGCTCGGTCTTCCAGTCTCTTCGACACATATAGCGATTGGCGGAATCTTTGGTGTCGGTTTCTTAAGAGAATACCTTTCAACTACTACCGAACAGGAAAGAATCGAGGCCGAAGAGGCACAGCTGAATGAAGACAAAAAAATTAAAAAGTGTTATAAATCTGAACTGAAAGAGCTTAAAGCGCTTGAGATAAAGTCAGATACGGACAAGGCCCGTATTGAAGAACTGAAGATACTCATCGAAGAAGAAGATGAAAAGATTCAAATAGAGAAAAAACAGCTCAAGCGTGCCAAAAAAGCAAAATATGTAAAACGCTCTGCCATCATGAGAATTGTTGCCGCTTGGCTTATCACCGTTCCTGCTGCAGCAGGGATTGCCGCTTTAGTCTTTTACATTATCAAAAATATAATCATATAAAAAGAGGATATTTCCTCTTTATACCTTCTCGTCAATCACAGAGAATCCGCCATCAATCAAAGCCTGATCTATCATGCCAACAGCTTTCTTGATCGTCTCATAAGACAGTTCAGGCAACTTCTCACCCCAGATCTCTTCCGCCTCTTGAAGACCTTGTAATATGCCTTTTCTACCTTCACGAAGTAGCGCTTCATCTCCATTCGCACCTGAAATCACAAACTGTGCAATACGTTCAGACGTCTGTCTGATACCGAAAAATCCTTCCTCACTGACCAGTTCTTTTGCCTCGTCTTGTGATAATGAGGCAAGATTTTTCCCCTCATACCCGATACCCTCTAGAAAATCTTGAAACTGCTGATATTGTACTTCAAAACTCTGCCCTTCGACTTTTCCGCTTATTAATGATTGTACTTCAGCCATCATCTGAGCAAATCTCTTTGCCTGGGACTCTTTATACGCTTCTTTTATCGCATCAACCTCTTCGGATCTTGAACTCTTTTGCGTCTGGACAGAGTGATAAAGTTTTAAATTTTGTGTCGCTTTGATCATAGAACATCCCTCTTTTGCGATAAGCTTATATAAAGTATCGGTAGATTCTCTTTATACTTTAACAGATAAAGAGAAGAAGTCTTCAAAAATATGGCTAAAGTGTATCTATGATTGCCTGATGAACTTTAAAAGCTTGCTGATGTTCTTTGACATCATGAGTGCGAATGATAGAGGCGCCATTTTCATAAGCTTTCAGGTGGATGGCTAGCGTGCCCGGGAGCCTCTGCTTTACATCAGAGGGCGAGATACTGTTAATCATGGACTTTCTACTCGCACCGATAAGCAGCTCTTTGTGAAGCTTCTTAAAATGACTAAGATGCTGGATCAATGCCAGATTGTCTTCAAGACTTTTACCAAAACCGATACCTACATCCAGGACCAATTCTTTGATATTGAACTTTTCAGCTTTTTCTATACGCTGTGCAAAAAACTGTTCTATCTCTTCAAAAAGGTTCTCATAATGAGGGTTTACTTGCATCGTCTGAGGAGTGCCCTGCATATGCATGATGACGGCTTTAGCCTTATAAGACGCTACTAATCGGCAGACTTCATCGTTGGCAAGCCCCGTAATATCATTAATGATACCAAAACCTCTCTCCAGGGCGTATGCAACCGCCAAAGGAGCATAAGAATCCAGACTAAACTGGACCCTCTCATAGAGTTTTTGTGCATATATAACATCAAGTACGGGTTTTAATCTTTGCAGTTCATCTTCTTCATGAACAGGAAGAGATCCCGGTCTTGAAGAGACGGCACCGATATCTATGATATCTGCACCCTCTTCTATCATGGCTTCGATCTTGACAAGAGCATCTTTTTCCTGAAACCGGCTCATCTCATAAAAGCTGTCATCATTAGCATTCATGACACCCATGATCTGATAGGGTTGCGCCTGCTCTGTTTTTAGAAAAAGCTGCAACTCCTGAGCAAGTTTTTTAAGACCGAAAGGCTGTGCAAGTTCCTTGCGTGAGAGAATCTTCATATGCTTACGCGTTCCCATCAAGAGACAGTCCACATAAGCTTCATCACACACGATTGTACCCTTTGGTACAGCGAGATCGGCCCCTATAGAAAGGGCATCCTGTTTGAGTATATTTGCCGCACCCACATGAAGTTTTTGGATGTAAAATAACTCAAGATGCATCTTCTCATCCAATATTTTACGGCCGCCACCTTCCACATTAAGTTTATCTATCCATCTTCTGGCACTGATATCGTTGGAGAGTTTGCGGATATACATCTAGGGATATTACCTTCTGATAAATTTCATGAGTAACATGCTTAACACACTGTTAAGGCGTGCATTCAGTCCGATAAGTCTATACGCCCTCTCAAAACTTTCCAATTGGGCACTGTTTAAGATAATACTCTCTTCCATCGCTTTGTGATACAAAGCTTCTATTAGCTCTTTTGCTTCATGTTTTGAGATACGTTCATGTTCTTTGATAAAAGCAAACAGAGAAGAAAGTTCAAGTTTTTTCAAAGAAAGATCGAGTGCTACGGGTTCCTTATGTGCTTTACGTGAGACAAGAGGCAGACGGGAACGTACAGTTGGTAGGAGTGCAGATTTTGATTCGGTAATAATGATAAGTTCGATATTTCTTGGAGGTTCCTCCAAGAGCTTTAAAAGAGCGTTTTGCGAAGCCTCATTAAAAAGTTTTGCTGCCAAGATGATATATTTGATCTTCTCTTCGGCAATATAAGCCTCGCGAATGACCTCTTTGGCATCATCAATCAAAAAGTCATCTTTATAAAACGAGACAACACGCGAAGGAGCGAGCTTCTGCTTTAATGCATCGACTTCTTCTTCGACCTGCTCCGTGATAAGGATGTGGGCACCTTGTAAAGTATCTTCATACTTCATTCTACAATATCTATCTCGCCGAATAAAACTGCATTGAGTGTCTTGTCAAACACCCTGTACAGGTGCAATAGTTTAATATCCAAAAGCTTGTCATAGGAACGAAGCGGGAAAGAATTTTGAAAATCCTCGTCCATGATCCACAAGAAACTGCTATCTTCACGTTTGGCGATATCCGCACGCTTGTCTTCACCCTTTCCGATATACCAGAAAAAGTACTCTTCTCCATAAGACATTGAGAGCATATCACTTAAGACATCGATCTTCTCCCCGCCAGTAATCATGTCGTAATAAGGGTAGAGCTGATCCAGACATACCATGGGGATAATCGGCCGGTCAAGGCTCGGTTTGTTCAATGAAGAGGTAATATAAGTTCCAAACCATTTTCTCTCATGATCGGTCACCAGAATAACCGTGCGGCCGTCCACGATCTGTCTTATAGCCTGGGCAGCAGCTGCAGTCCACTCAAAGCGCTGTTCTTCCAACCAGCTCATCATCGCTTCATCCGAGCGAATAGTCTCAAGTGTCCACTTTAAAAGTTGCTGCATCTATATGACTTCTATTTGTCTAGTTCAAACGCATTATGCAATGAACGAACAGCCAGTTCACTGTATTTTTCTTCAATAACCATAGAAACTTTGATCTCAGATGTCGAGATCATAAGAATATTGATGTTTTCTGCTGCCATCGCGGAAAAAGCTTTAGATGCAACACCGGCATGTGATTTCATACCGACACCGACAATAGAGACTTTCGCTATAGCGTCATTAAAGTCTGTACTTTTAATCTCACCTTTGTCCACAAATGTATGCACAATATTCTTTGCGTTCTCAATCTCATTCATAGGAACCGTGAAGTCGATGTTCGTTGTACCGTCATGTGCAACAGTCTGTAAAATAACATCGATATTGATCTCATCATTTGCCAAAGTATTAAAGATATCAGCAGCGATCCCTGGACGATCAACTACGCCAACAAGGCTCACACGTGCCTGATTTCTATCTAATGCGACACCGCTAACTAATGGTTGTTCCATAATATTCTCTTCCTTCGTGATTAATGTTCCTTCTGCATCTGAGAAGCTTGAACGTGTTACTAGATTTACATTAAGTTTTTTTGCCAGTTCAACCGAACGGTTTTGCAGGACTTTTGCACCCAGAGAAGCCATCTCCAGCATCTCTTCGTAGGAGATCTTGTCGATCTTCTTCGCTTTTGGTTCGATGCGCGGGTCTGTTGTATAGATCCCATCCACATCTGTGTATATCTCGCACAGGTCCGCATTTAGCGCACCTGCAATAGCAACGGCCGACAGGTCAGAACCACCGCGTCCCAAGGTAGTGACCATTCCCTCTTCGCTTACCCCCTGGAAACCGGCAACGACAACAATCTTTCCTGCATCAATAGCATTTTGCATGTTGGTTGAATCGATGTTTTCAATTCTTGCCTTGGTATGCTTCGATGTCGTAACGATTCCCGCTTGACGTCCTGTCATAGCGACAGTCGGATGTCCCATTTCGTTCAAAGCGATTGATAGCAAAGAAGCTGTAACACGTTCTCCTGAACTTAACAGCATGTCGACTTCTGCTACTGAAGGCGTAGCACTGAAGTGCTCAGCATAGCTTATAAGCTTATTCGTTTCTCCACTCATCGCAGAGACAACAACGACGACCTGATGACCCTCATTGACCGTTTTTTGAACACGGTTTGCAACGTTTTGAATACGGTCTAGATCACCGACACTCGTTCCACCAAACTTCTGTACGATTAACATTAAAAGTACCCTTTTTCTTTAAAATAACCCAGAACCTTCTCATATACCGGGCGTTTGAAATGCGCAATATACTTTGGCAATTCTGAAAAGTCAACAAACTTATGATCAATGAACTCCGGTATTTCTGTCTCTAGGTCGATTTCAGCACTGTCGTTCAACTGAACAAGATAATAACGCTGTGTCTGTCCTGCAAAAGGTTTCATCCTTTTCGCGACATGAGACGGGAAATCATAAGAGACCCATTCCGGGTATTCAGAGATGATCGTCACATCACTAGTTCCGATCTCTTCTTCCAGCTCTCTGTATAACGCCTCTTCCGGACTTTCACCCTCGTCGATACCACCTTGAGGAAACTGCCAAATATCTGCTATATCGCTTCGCTCAGCGATCAAAATATCCTTTTTATTCGGATATTCAGCACTAAGTACGATGACAGCGACATTAGGTCGATATATCTTTTCCATATTTTTCCGTTTTTCCTTCCCTGTATTCAACAGAGAAAATTTCAAGGTAATATCGGAGAAATCAGATACTTCCCTTGTTTTGTGATAAAATTTTACAAAAACAAGCATTAATAGCAATTGAAAAGGAAGAAACTATTTTACTTTATATGCACATTCCTTTTTGTGACAGTAAATGTCACTACTGCAGCTTTAATTCCTACGTTGACAAGTTTGATCAGATCAAAGCCTACATGGATGCACTTTATGAACAGACTGTTCATGAGTTAGAACGTTTTGATGCTAAAGAAAATTCCATCAGTTCCCTCTTTATAGGAGGGGGAACGCCCTCCACTGTTGAACCGCAACTTTATCAAAGAATATTCGAACTTTTGAAGCCCTATTTTAAGGAGAGTATCGAAATCACTACTGAGGCCAATCCTAATTCTGCAACTGCCGCTTGGCTCAAAGGTATGAAAGAGCTAGGCTGTACCCGTGTGAGCTTTGGTGTACAAAGCTTCAACAACACCAAGCTTAAGTTTCTTGGACGCGAACACAGCTCTGAACAGGCGATAAAAGCAGTTACAAAGGCCAAAGAAATCGGATTTGAGCACATCTCGCTCGATCTGATCTATGCGACCAAAATGGATACAAAAGAGTTATTACAAAATGATATTGACACAGCCTTTTCTCTTCCAATCGACCATATCTCCGCCTATGCATTGACGATTGAGGAGAACACCCTTTTTGAGGCCCATCCCGAAGTCGCCAAAGAGAGGTTGGAGCTCTCAACTTTCTTCATTGAAAGCATCAAAAACAATGGGTTTGAGCAGTATGAAATATCAAACTTTGGCAAATACCGCTGTCGGCATAATATCGGTTATTGGAACTTAGAGGATTATATGGGTGTTGGTTCAGGCGCTGTGGGAATGTTCAAAGACAAACGTTTTTATCCTACTACAGATATCGAAGCTTATATCCAAAATCCTTTGGATATCGATGTTGAAGACTTAAGTGATGAGGATATCAGAACAGAGAAACTGTTTCTTGGCTTACGTTCTTGTGTCGGAATAGAGACAGAGTCACTCTCACCGGCTGAGTTAAAGCAGACCGATCTGCTTATAAGCGAAAATAAACTCATTCTCTTAAATCATCGAGCCTATAATCCTGACTTTCTACTCAGCGATGAGATTGCGCTCTTTATTCAAAACTGATTGAACTCTAACCGACCATACTCGCGTGGCTTAAAACAGTCAGTGCAGAAGCAACCGAAACGGCGACAGCACAGACAAACAGACCGACTTTGACTTGAGCGACCATGAAACAACTCCCTATTTTTAAAGATAGTATCGTCATTTTTAAGGTTAAGCAACCCAACTAAACTTAAGTACCAGAACACCCTTGCCAAGCAAAGAGTATTCCTTTCTTCAGATACTTCCATTGCAATATCAGTCAAGAACTTTTAAACTGCATTTGGCTAAAATCTCAAAAATAATTTTAGGATAAAGATATGTTTGGAATGGGCTTTGCCGAAATCTTGATTATTGCCGTTATCGCTGTTATCTTTTTAGGTCCAGACAAGCTTCCTGAAACTATGGTAAACATCGCAAAATTTTTCAGATCTTTAAAAACAACGGTCGCAAATGCCAAGGATTCTCTTGAGCAAGAACTTCACGTTTCAGAACTAAAAAAAGAGGCGCTTAGTTACAAAGAAGAGTTGATGTCTGCAAGCAATGAGCTTAATAAGGTCACCTCTATGGCAAGCTTGGATGAGGACTATGATTATGTCCATGACACCGTTACCAAAACAACGACTCAACCAAATACGGAAAAAAATGATGCTAAAACCACGGCTTCGGACAGGCCTGAAGCTGTAACTTTCGAAAAGAAAAAGAAAAAAAAGAAAAAAACTGAAACACAGCAAGAAGAAAAAGAGGATGATGCCTAATGTTTGATGATCTTCGCCCCCACCTCGTTGAATTAAGAAAACGCCTTATGGTCATGGTCGGAACACTGATCGTCCTTTTCGCAGTCTGTTTCTATTTTCATGAGTATATCATGCACTGGATGGATCAACCTCTGCGTGACGTTCTGGAAAATATTGTTAATGCCGATGGTACCCATGCCGTAGGAAACAAACTCGTCACCTCCCAGGTTGGCGGGACTTTTTTTGTCGCGATAAAGGTCTCCTTCTTTGCTGCACTTTTTTTCTCTATTCCTGTTATGCTCTGGCAGATCTGGCTTTTTGTCGCCCCTGGTCTCTACACCAATGAGAAAAAAATGCTTCTACCTTTCATATTCGGCGGTACAACAATGTTTGCCGTTGGTGTCTTATTTGCATACTACATCGTCGTACCATACGGATTTGAGTTTCTTATTACCTTTGGATACACCAGCAATTATGCCGCTTTGATCACCATTGAGGATTATGTCGGTTTCTTTACCAAGATCATGTTCGGTTTCGGTCTTGCATTTGAGCTTCCGGTTTTCTCATACTTCCTTGCCTTGCTCGGGCTTATTGATGATCGAATGATGAGGGACTTCTTCAAATATGCCGTTGTCATCATCTTTATCGTTGCAGCCATGCTGACACCACCGGATGTATTGACACAGCTTCTTATGGCTGGACCTTTAATCATACTCTATGCATTCTCCATACTTATCGTTAGAGTGGTCAATCCGGCAGCTCCGCTGGAAGATGATGAAGATAAGGATGAAGAAGAGACAGCGAAAGCCTGATGGATCCATTAAAGACGGATAGCTATGATTACACTCTTCCTCAAGAGTTGATCGCGACTGAGCCTGTCACCCCCCGTGATTCTTGCAAACTTCTGGTCTATAATAGACAAGATGCCAGTATCATCCATACCGTTTTTTCCAAGATCAACGAATTCCTGCCTAAAGAGTGCGCCGTTTTATGTAATGACACCAAAGTCATCAAGGCACGTATTTTCGGGAAAAAATCTTCAGGTGGAAAAGTCGAGCTGCTCATCAACAAACCACTCAATGCCCATCATATCTCATGTCTGATACGAGGAAAGGTCAAAGAGCAGACCCATCTCTATTTTGATACCGGTCTTGTTGCAACGGTCATCCGTCTTGAAGAGGATGGTTCACGTGTCGTCACCTTCTCTCACCATGATAAGACTCTGACATTTGAAGAACTTATTATTATCCTCGATGACATCGGACATATCCCCCTTCCACCTTACATGCAGCGTGATGACAAGGCCAGTGATGAAGAGGAGTATCAAAGTGTTTTCTCGCAAAATGCAGGTGCCGTTGCTGCACCGACAGCCTCCTTACATTTTACACCCGAACTTTTTGATGAGTTGAAATCCAAGCATCCCCTTGCGTTCTTGACACTGCATGTCGGTGCAGGGACCTTTAAACCCGTTGAAGCTGAGACCATTACCGACCATCCCATGCATTCAGAGTATTACCACATCCCTTCAAAAGCCCTTGATATCATCCGCTCAGAAAGGCCCATTTTAGCAATAGGAACGACGGTAACGCGTACTGTCGAATATTATATGCGTACACATAAGAGTGAAGGGGAGGCAAACCTTTTTCTACACCCCAACAATCCTCCTATGCGAGTCAACCACCTTTTGACGAATTTTCACCTTCCTAAATCAACGCTCTTAATGCTTGTCGCATCCTTTGTCGGACTTGAAAAGACACAGGAACTCTATAACGAAGCCGTTAAAGAAAAGTATCGATTCTTTTCATACGGTGATGCCATGTTAATCCTGTAATCATAATCCTTTTTAATATAACATTCTTCTGATATTTCGGCCTCTTTAAGTATTAAAGCGCTATCATAAACGCGCTATTTTTTACATAAGAGGAAGAATGTCAAACAGTGTTTATTTTGCTCGGCAACCCATTCTTGACATTAATTCCAAGACTTATGCCTATGAGCTTCTTTATCGAAGTTCTACAAGCCGGACTGATGCTTCGGTTATTAATCATCACACCGCCACGGCTCAAGTCCTTGTCAATACCCTTAACTCTACCCACCTTGAACATATTGTAGGCGACACCTTTATCTTCATTAATATTGATGAAGAAATGCTGATGGACGAGGTGATTTCCTCCATTCCCAAAGAAAAATTTGTTCTTGAGCTTCTTGAGACCATCGTGATCAGCGAAGCTGTTATCAAACGAATAAAATATCTTAAGCAAGAGGGTTACCGCTTTGCATTGGACGATGCCGATTGCAGTAAAGAGTACATCCTGAATTTTCAACAGATCTTTCAGTATATCGATATCTTAAAACTTGATATTCAGCTTCTTGACAAAGAGAAGGTTGCCAAATTCCTTCCACTGTTTAAAAAGTTCAATCTTACCTTGTTAGCCGAGAAAGTCGAAACTCAAGAACAGTTTGATACCTATAAAGAGCTAGGATGTGATCTTTTTCAAGGATTTTTCTTTGCCAAGCCTGATATTATTGAAAACAAGAAGTTGGACCCAAAGCAATTTCAAATTTTACAGCTTATCCGCATGTTGCAAGAGGATGCCCCTATTAACGATATATGTCAGGCCTTTGAGCAAAATGCCGCCCTTACTATCCAGTTATTACGCTTTATTAACTCGGCCTCATTTAGTTTCAAAGCCACGATCAAGTCCATACGCCAGGCAGTCATGTTACTAGGTCCGAGTCAGCTGAAATCCTGGCTTCTTTTAACTTCTTATGCCACTTCTAAGAGTCCAAAAGGGATAGAAAACCCTCTTTTGCATCTTGCTCAAACCCGTTCAAACATGATGCAAACCCTTTGTAAAGCTGTTTGCAAGGAACACACAAAAGAAAATCTCGAAAGAGCCGCTTTTATTGGACTTCTTTCTCTTATCGAAGCCCTTTTACATGTTCCCATGGAGGAGGTCTTAAATGAGCTCAATGTCGATAATGACATTATCAATGTATTGATAACACAGGAAGGGACACTTGGAGAGATTTTCAAATTGGTATGCGCCGTTGAAAAGTTTGATACTAACGCTATTGAGACTATTTTGAACACACTCTCTTTATCGCGTGCTCAGCTTGCCAAGGCTATTCAAACCAGCTATGAGATCACAGAAAACTTCTCCAATGAGGATAATAAATAATAGCTAAGCCAATGTAACTTTGCCAAGAACTACCCTCACTTTGCCTTCTAGTTCATACTCAAAAAGTTTTTGCGCATCAAACCTGAGCGCTTCTTCATAACTTGGTGATCGGCTGCAAAAATCCAAAAATGGATCATTACTTTCCTGCACTTGACCAAAGATATCAGCAAAAGCTTTGATATCAGTGATCAATGAGGCTTTTCCTTCCTGAATAAGCCTCATACTCCCCTCACTCTCTCCTAATCGGTGCGGTATGACATAGATCTTTTTTCCCATTTCAAGAGCAAACTCCACGCTTCGCATGCTTCCGCTGTTAAGATCAGCTTGTGCGACGATAAGAACTTCCCCCAAGGCTACGACCAAACGGTTCCTATGTACAAAGCTATAAGGCTTCGCCTCTATGCCCTCAGCATATTCGCTCAATAACAAAGCATTACTTGCCATATCCTCCAGAAGCTTTTTATTAACCTTCGGGTAGAGAATATCCAAACCATTCGCCAAGACTGCAATTGTTTTAGGATACGCTCCCTTATGTGCTATAGCATCAATACCCATTGCTCCTCCACTGACAACGCATACGTTTCGCTTTGCAAGTTCTCTTGCAAGCGTATCAATGATGCAACGTGAATAGGCATAGGCTTTTCTTGATCCTACAATAGAGACTTTTCTAAGATCGAGCAGACTTGAATTACCACGGTAAAAGATAGTTTGAGGAGGTTTGTTAAGAGGTGTAAACTCGGAAGGCAAAGCAGATAGGGCTTCCGATATTGGCATCTATATCACCTTGTTGATATAGACCAATTCGACACTATCAAGAGCTCTTTTCGAGTTCTTCAAAGCCTGAAGCGTCTCTTTGCGCGGATGACCAATTGCAATGGCTGAGCCGTGCTCTTTCGCTTTTTCAATGGCCTTTTTGATCTGTTCTTGAATATATCCCACATCTGATTCATGGTCCAAAAAGACATCTCTGGCAACATAAGGCCTACCCAAAGACTTCATCACTTCTGGTACCTTTGTCTCAGCAGTCGTACGACTGTCCAAAAAGCCCATTCCCTCTCTTTTCAACGCCAGTATAAGATCTTTCACAGCACGTTCATCCGCAGTAAAACGGCTACCCGTATGATTATTGACATAATAGGCTCTTGGAAACAACTCCTTGACCTGCTGGACCCGTTTATTAATCATCTCTTTTGTATCACTTACTCGCAAGGTGATAGGCTCTTCCGCTGTAAAATGCATCGCTTCCATGGGCAAATGTACCATATAAAACTTTTCTCGTGAAGCCAGTTTTGCCGAGTCAGGGTGTGCTGGGCTGGGCGGCAGAAAGGACATAGTCAAAGGCATGTTCAATGCTTTAATGGATTGGACATCGTGTGAGAAGGAGACATCATCTATTATGATTGCCAGTTTTGGCTTCTGAAAACTGCTGTATACCGCCGGTTTCTTAACCTCACGCTTAGGTCCTTTTGGCGGGTATCCCAGAGTGTTTGTATCAAACTCATGTTTAGTATCGACTTCACTTTTAGAATAAACCGATGCCTTGCTCTTTTCTTTGCTCAAGACATCTTGTAAACGCCCTACCAAGTCATTTTTCGGTGCCGCAATATTCGTTATCTTTTCTAAAAGCCTTTTTTGCCTCTCTTTTTCATACTTGTTCTTTGACTCAATAGATGCAAGTGCATCACTGTAACCTTTTTTATAGGCTGTGATAGAGATGATTCCTACAAATAGGATAATCAAAGACACTACTAGCAGATAAATAGCCCAGGTTGTCTTTGAACGTCTTCTCTTTGGCTTACTCATTTAAGGATGATTTCCATCTCTAGTACATCAATGTTCTGATTGTTTTTCGAAGAGATCTGAATATCTTTTACCTGTGTGTACTTCTTAATGACTTCCATGATCTCGGCCTTCATCTCATCCATATATGGAAGTGCATTGGAAGCTCTCTCATGCGCCAATACAAGCTTTAATCTGTCTCGAGCGACTGATGCGGATGTCTCTTTTTTACCAAACAGATTGGAAAACAGACTCATGAGAAGATCCTTTTAAAGAAACCTTTTTTAACACTCAGATCAAGATAGTCAACCTCTTCGCCTAAAATTCGTTTTGATATGCGACGATACGCTTCGCCAGATTGTGCTTTATCATCACGAATAATAGGTTCACCCATATTGGTCGACGATATGACTCTCTCACAATCCGGAACGATTCCGATCAATGGAAGGGCTAAAATATTAAGAACATCCTCAGTGTTTAGCATATCGCCTCGCTCAACCAGCTCTGGCTTTATACGGTTGATGATGACATGCTTAATGACCTCTTCACCTTTTTGTGCCTTTTCGCTCTTCGCGTCAATAATACCGATGACTCTGTCTGCATCACGTACTGATGAGACATCTGGTGTTGAAACGACCAAAGCACGATCAGCAAAAGCGATCGCGTGCTCAAATCCACCTTCAATGCCTGCCGGAGAATCCAGTAAAATAATGTCAAACTCTTTTTTCAATGTCTCTAAAAGTTCTTTTACCTTGGCTTTATCAAGGATATTCTTATCATTTGTCTGTGAAGCTGGTAAAAAATAGAGGTTCTTACTGTGCTTGTCGTTGATCAATGCCTGAGAAAGATTACACTTTCCTTCCATCACATCTATCACATTATAGACGATACGGTTTTCAAGACCTAAAAGCATATCAAGATTGCGCAATCCAATATCGAAATCTATTGCAACGACTTTTTGCCCTTCGTCAGCCATGCCAACTGCTAGATTTGCCAGTGTAGTTGACTTTCCAACCCCACCCTTACCTGATGTCACTGTGATTACTATACCCATATATAATGCCTTAAAACTTTTTGTTTATTATATCCTCAAAGCAATTAGAGTGCCATAATAAAGGGCAATCTGCCTGACATCTAAGTTATATTTTTACTTTTAATTCCTTTGAACCAAAGTTTTGCGATGATATGTTTAAACTTTGATAATAAAAAGAGATCCCTTTGGCCCTTGAACTTCAGACAGACACCCTAAATAGGACAGATCAACCCAAAATGTATCTTGTCTACATGTTAAATGATGATTACACCACATGGGATTTCTGTCTTCGTATCATCACTTCTGTCTTTCACAAGAGTCTTAAAGAAGCAAATAATATCACTAAAGAGATACACACAAAGGGGAAAGGCTTATGCGGAATATATAGCTATGAGATTGCCGAGACCAAAGCCCATGCTGTGCGCTATCATGCTAGAAAAGAGGGATACCCTATGCGCTGTTCCATCGAAGAGCAATAAAAAAGTACATTTTTAAAATATAAAATGAATTTGTCTCTGGATTATTGTTTGTGGATTTGGATATATTTCAAAAGAGGTTTAAAAGTAGTAAATGACCGAGCACATCATCCTGAAGATGCGTGCTAAAGGTCGAGAAAAATTAGTTTTTGTCTTGATCTACGATTTTGTTCGCTTTGATCCAAGGCATCATTGCACGAAGGCGCTCACCTGTCTGCTCGATTGGGTGGGCTTTTAGGTTTTGACGCTCAGCGTTCATACGTGGGTAACCTGCTTGTCCTTCTAGTACGAAGTCTTTAGCGAATACACCGTTTTGGATCTCTTTAAGTACTTGTTTCATGGCTTTTTTAGACTCTTCACCGATAACGCGAGGGCCTGAAACCATATCACCGTACTCCGCTGTGTTGGAGATTGAGTAACGCATATCCGCGATACCACCTTCGAACATCAAATCAACGATAAGTTTTAACTCATGAAGACACTCGAAGTATGCCATTTCTTCTGGATAACCAGCTTCTGTAAGTGTTTCAAAACCAGCTTGAACAAGAGCAGATACACCACCACAAAGTACAGCTTGCTCACCGAAAAGGTCAGTCTCAGTCTCATCTTTGAAAGTCGTCTCGATGATACCTGTACGACCACCACCGATAGCAGAAGCGTATGAAAGTGCCAATTCTTTTGTTTGACCGCTTGGATCTTGTCCAACCGCGATAAGGTCAGGAATACCACCACCTTTAACAAACTCAGAACGTACAGTATGACCTGGAGCTTTTGGCGCGATCATAGTAACGTTGATATCTGCTGCCGGCTGGATACGTCCGTAGTGGATTGAGAAACCGTGACCGAAAGCGATCGTTGCACCTGATTTCAGGTTTGGAGCGATCTCGTTAGCGTAGATCTCTGCTTGGTTTTCATCCGGAAGAAGAATCATTACAACATCAGCATAAGCAGATGCTTCTGCGACTGTCATTACTTTGAAGTTTTTTGCTTCTGCCTTTGCCCAGCTTGATCCGCCTTTACGAAGACCAACAACAACCTCAACACCTGAATCACGTAGGTTTTCAGCGTGCGCATGTCCTTGTGAACCAAAACCGATCATTGCAACCTTTTTGCTTTTGATCAGATCGATATTACAATCTTTGTCATAATATACATTTAATGCCATAGGAGTATCCCTTTTATTGGATTTAAGTCGAGAAATGACTTAAAAATTTTCGGGATTATACTTAAACTCTTCTCAAAGTGGGCTGAAACGTATTCTTCACTTTTTTTAATCAGTTAAATCAAAAAGAGATCACTTTTATTTGACGGTATTTCTTATGATGATGAGACCCTACTTCAGTTAAGTCTAATATGAACTCAACTAAAATATTAGTATTATTTAACACAATTGAGGGTATCTAATGAATACTGTTTTAAAAGAGAAAATACGACAACTTCCTGCCTTGCCGGAATCAGCCATCAAACTTGAAGCGATCTACCATGATCCGCATTCCACATTTGATGATATGGTCAAGGTATTGGAGGTTGATCCTCTTTTGACAGCGGATATTTTAAAAGCTGCGAACTCCCCCCTATACGGATTTACCCGTGAAATCAACTCAGTGACACAAGCTGTCGGACTTTTTGGGATGGGGACTATCCGCGGTTTCGCCCTGGCGATGATCGTCAAAAGAAGCTTCAACTTGGATCTATCGCCTTACGGCATTACAAATGCACAGTTCTCAGACCTTTCACAGGCACAAAATGCCTTGGCAGTCAACTGGTACCTTCGTAAAAATGCAAAACTTCTGGACCTGCTCTCTCCCGCCTCCTTTCTTATCGAGATAGGAAAAGTCATGATTGCTCAATTTATCCTCGAAGAGGAAAAAACAGATGCGTTTAAAACAAAGATACAAGCGTGTGACTCTATTCGTGAGATCGAACAAGAGTTTTGTGAAACGACTACAGCCGAAGTTTCCGCCAATATATTTGACCACTGGAAGTTTGATGAAGACCTGGTCAACCTTATACGGCATGGAGGTTCTCCTGAAACTTGTGAAAAGGCCTCCTTGCAAGAGGCTGCCAAAGTCTTGCATGTCATCCGTATAGCGACAGGTATCGACGGCGTCATCAGCGATAAAAATCTTTCCAAAGCCAAAGAGTTGATCGAGAGATATGGGCTTGACCTGCAAAGCTTTGAAACTGCTGTGGAAAAAATGTCTGCGTGAAAATTTTTTTAATCAAACTGACACACGGTGTTATCGAAGCAGACCTCAAACCTGAAGAGAAGGAACTCCTGCATGAACTCGATGCCCAAGGGTTCTTAAACAAAAATGACCTGACCTACACACTCAACTCCAAATACCGCGCAGGACTTATTGACCTGACGCAGACCGGATCAGCTTACCTTCAGATCATCGGCAGTTCAATGAAAGATCTCTTTATCGAAGCAAAGGACCTTTACGGTGCACAAAACGGTGATCTTGTGATTGCACAGCGCCTCATCGGCCGTAGGGGCACACCATCAGCTATCGTCTCATATATCGTTGGCAAAGCAGAAGTCTATGGTGTTGCTGTTATCAAAGATGTCGACGGGAAAAAAGTCCTAATGGATTTGAAGACCTATACCCCTGTGGTTATCAAACTGGAAGTGGACGCTTTGAAAAACTATAAGGAGAATGACCTTTTTCAAATTGATTATCAGCAAGAGCGTATCAAGAAATTTCTCGGCAGTCTTGATGACCCTTTTGTCGATGAGTTGATTGCCCTTGCCATGTTCAACCGCCACAACGAGTTTGACGAAAGTATCACAGAGCTTGCCAAAGCCTTTGGAAAAAGTGTCGATGCCTCCCAGTACCCTGGCAGGCATGATCTTAGAGCGCTGCCTTTTTGTACAATAGACCCTGTCACGGCTAAAGACTTTGATGATGCCATCTATTTTGATGAAAAAGAGTTTGCCCTTTATGTCGCTATCGCTGACGTATCCTCCTATGTCGTACCTTTTGGTCCTATAGATAATGAGGCTATGTATCGAGGTTTCAGTGTCTATTTTCCTCATAAGTCTGTGCCGATGCTGCCTCGTGAGCTCAGTGAGAACCTATGTTCGCTGCGTCCCAATGAAGACAGGCTGGCTTTTACCTTCAAAATCTTTTTGGACCCGCAGACGCTTGAAGTCGCCCATACCGAACTCTATGAGACACTCATTCATTCACGTCGACGCTATACCTATGCCGAAGTGGATGCCTTTTTTGAGGGTGAACTCACTCCAAAGAATGAGGATGACAAGGTCACTATGGCCTACCTTCCAAAACTTAAACAGGTGACTGAAAAACTCAGAGACAAACGGATGGTAAGTGGATATGACTTTAGATCCAGAGAGTTCGATATGCACCTTGATGAGAAAGGTCTGATAGAAAGTGTGTATGCTGAGCCAGAGACACCTTCACACGCGCTCATTGAAGACTGTATGCTTTTAGCCAATAAAGCCGCAGCTTCCATGTTTGAGCGCGGTGTATTTCGTATCCATGAGCCACCAAGTCCGCTGAAACTTCAGGCGCTTTATACCCAGTTAAGCAGTATAGGCCTTGACTTTGAGATCAAGGGCTCTCTACGACAGATCATCGATGACATACAGCACAAAGCTGATCAGCTTGGACTGGCTGAAGAGGTCGATACTCTCATCATTCAGTCTCAGATGCAAGCACGTTATGCCCCCGATAATCTTGGGCACTTCGGACTTGGGTTTAAGACATATACGCACTTTACCTCGCCTATCCGACGATATTCAGACCTGATGGTCCATCGTCTTTTGAAAGCCATTTTAGCCAACGACCCAGACCAGGCGGGCTACCTCATGCGCAACATCGATGCTTTATGTGAACAGATCAGCATTCTAGAAAGAGAAGCCGACTATACAGCAAAGGATCTTGAAAATCGTAAATATGCACGTTGGGCAAACGAAAGAATAGGTAAACATGTCAAAGCCCGAATCATTTCCCTTGAGCCCTATCCTGTCGCCATTCTATTCGATGAGATCATCGGTGCGCGTATCTTTCTAAAAGGGGATGAAGGGCTGAAACTCTTTGGAAATATAGAGATAGAGCTGATTGAAGCCAATATAGCCACAACCAAGGTATACGGGCGCTTTATCAGACATATCGAAAGTTTGGATGATAATCTAGATGATTAAGAAGCAAGACTTCGAACGCTTATTACAACAGGGAAAAATCCCTAGAGCCATGATGTTGTTTGGTGAATCTGAATTTATGATCGACTACCATGCCAAAAGGCTTTGTGATCTTTGGGGAGAAGGTGATGATATCTTTTCCCTATACTATCAGGACTATAACTTTGCCGACGCAAAAGCGCATATCTCTCAAGGTTCACTTTTTGGCGGGAATAACATCCTTCTGATAAAAAGTGAAAAGAAAGTGCCTAAAAAAGAGCTGGATGAACTGATTGCTTATGTGGGAAAAAGTACGACCAACTTCTTAATATACTGTTATTATGGAAGTGATCACAAGACTTCCAATAAAGCTTTTTCTCCTAAAGTCGGTGCAGAAAGCATACGATTTTTCAGCCCTTATTTCAACGAAGCGAAAAATATGCTCAAGCAAGAGGCCAATCGTCTCGGCCTTCAAATCAACGACGATGCTATCACCCACCTTCTGCTCTCACAGAACTCAGACCTCTCTTTGGCATCCAATGAACTTGAAAAACTGTCGATCTTGAAAATGCCTATCCATTCCAAAGAGATAGATGAACATGTTTTCCCCCTTGCCGAAGTAAAACTTGACCAACTCATTTTAGATATATTGGCCAAAAAAGATTTTCGTATGAACCTCGAACGTCTTTTGGAAACAGGAGAGAACGAGATACAGATCATCACCGCAATTAGTAACTTTGTCACACAACTCTTCCTTTTCCATACCTATATCAAAATCAATGGTGTCATTGATTCTTCCGCTGTCCTGGGATACAAACTTCCTGCTTTTATCGAGAAGGAAAGAGCAGCTTTGTCTATCCGATTCAAGCTGCGGACCTATGAGAAACTTCTGGATCATCTTCTTTCCACCGAGCTTGTACTTAAAAGCGGGGGAAATAAAGATAATAACGCCATCTTGTTATCGGCACTTTTGAAACTACAAAGTATATTGTGAAAATTTATAATACACCTTTAAGGGCATTTAAGATAAAATTCGCGCGTTCCTTGCTCTTTGTATCACAATAGTTGCCTGTATATCGTTACGATAGGCGCTAATTTGAGATGCATAATAGATGGTTTCAAAGAAACCGTCTAAATCCAGAAGGTGCTATAAATCCAAAAGGAGATCTCAATGAGACATTACGAAAACCTCGTAATCCTAAAACCGACGTTAACTGCTGAAGAAATGGAAGCAGCTATCGCAAATATCGAAGCTAACATCACTAAAGGTGGTGGTGAAATCGTTGCTCGTGACGCAAAAGGTATGAAAAAACTTGCTTACGAAATCAACAAAAATGCACGTGGTTATTTCCACATTATGTATTTCAAAATTGCTCCAGCTGAAATTGGAGAGATCGAACGTCTTTACCGCATCAATGAAGATGTACTTCGTTTTGTTACTGTTAAATATGACAGCAAACGTGAAGTTAAAGCGTGGAATGAACTTGTAGCTAAAACTGAAAAAGCAGCTAAAACAGCAGCAGAAGCTCCAGCTGAAAAAGCAGAGACTCCAGCTCCTGAAGCTCCAGCAGAAGAAACAGAAGCAGACGCGTAAGTCTAAGGAAAAACTATGTTTAATAAAGTTGTACTGGTAGGAAACCTCACTCGCGATATTGAACTGCGTTATACGCAAAGCGGAAGTGCTATTGCTAACGCAGCTATCGCGACTAGTCGCAAGTTTACACAGAATGGGGAACGTAAAGAGGAGGTGTGCTTTATTGACATCACTTTCTTCGGCCGTTCTGCAGAAGTTGCGAACCAGTACCTTAGACGTGGTAGTAAGATCCTTGTTGAAGGTAGATTGAAATTTGATCAGTGGGTTGCCCAGGATGGCAGCAAACGTTCAAAACATTCCGTTATCGTTGAGACCATGCAGATGTTGGATTCAAAATCTGAGAATGCATTTGATGGCGCGCAGACCGGCGGCGGTTATGAAGCCCCTATGCAGAACAGCTACGAAGCTCCTGCTCAGCCATCTCAACAACCGTATGGACAGCCACAACAGCAGCCGTCCTATGGTTCTCAACAGAACACTTATGGTAATCAGCCGCAGCAATCGCAGCAAAGTTACCAAAGACAAGAGATGCCTCAGCTTAATATTCCGGAAATCGACATCGATGAAGATGAGATTCCGTTCTAGAAATATCATAAGGAAATAATTATGGCAGAAAGAAGAAAATACAAAAAACGTTATTGTAAATATTGTGAAGCAAAAGTTGACTTCATCGATTACAAAGATACTAACTCTCTTAAACATTCAATGTCAGAGCGTTACAAAATCATGCCTCGTCGTTTGACAGGTAACTGTAAACGTCACCAAGAGATGATTTCAAATGCAATCAAGCGTGCACGCCAAGCAGCATTGGTACCATATACTGTTTCTCGCAAAACAGTTGTTGCTTACCCATTTGACAACATCGTTGGATAAATAACCTTTTAGTTCTTCCCTCCGGGAAGGCTCAAGGCCTCCTTCAATTACCCACTTCACTAAATCCCATTTCTTATTATTTTTTAATCTAAGTATCGTTACGCTATACAAAGGGCGTTTTAAAATTACCTAGAAAGAGTAATGTATGACATTTATGCAGCATTTACAAAGCAGTCTTATCTTAGGTACAAAAATGACACATCCTGAGGATGAGCATTTCCTAAGAAGAGAGTGTAAGAAACTCATCGCTTGTATAGATACCGATGATATAGATGGCTTAAAAAATTTGATAAAGCTAGGTATAGATCCCGATAAATGTGAGTACAAACACATCTCTGCTCTATGTTATGCTGTTCAACACGAAAAACCTGAATCTGTACTGACCCTTTTAACCTATGGATGCGATGTCAACTTTAAGGACTGTTTTGAGCTGAGAGCTTTGGACTATGCATTAGAGACAAGCAATAAAAATATGATCAATCTTTTACAGCGATATGGTGCTATAAGTAAAAGTGACCTGCAAAAACAATCCACAGCTCAAGCCCTCTACTTTGAAGTCTCCGATATCTATGAAGCTGCACTTACCGGAAACCTCAATGCACTTGTCTATTATCATCATATGGGAGCAAATCTTCATCACACACGCGCTAATGGGACTAGCCTTTTACATCTATGCATAGAAGGAAATAATCCCAAACTCCTGATCTATCTTCTGAACAAGGGTTTTAATGTCGACCAGGCTGATAAGGGCGGTACTTCTGCCCTGATGATGGCGGCAATGGACAAATCACGTTTTAAGCTCCTGGATATACTCATCAGACGCAATGCCACCTTAGATCAACGTAATCATCGTAATACATCAGCTCTTACTATGGCAATAAAACGTTTTAATATAAAAGCCGCCACCCTTCTTGTTCAAAACGGTGCAGACGTCAATATTCGTGACGGCATCGATACACCTCTGTCACTCACACACAAAGCACTGTTACAAGTCGTCGACAAAGAGCTGAAACAAGATTTAAGGGATTTAGAAACACTTCTTTTAAGTAAAGGTGCCCATGTCAATACCAATGATGCAAACCTCTTATGGAGTCCTTTGATGCTCATCTCAAGCCACTATCAAGATGACAAAAGCATTAAACATATTAAACTGCTTATTAAGCTCGGAGCGAAAGTAGATCAGGTTGACAGGAACCGGCGAACAGCTTTGATGATTGCCTCTTCACTCGGCCGTACCGAGGCGATGGAACTGCTTATTAAACATGGGGCGAATCTGAACTGTTATGATAAGTTTGGTTGGACTGCTTTGATGCTCTCTATCTATTACAACCAAAAATCCGCTGTAAAACTCCTCCTTCAAAATGGTGCAGATGTCAACATCTCTGCAAAAAAAGGGCTCACGGCTATGAAGGTCGCTTTAGATAATGACAGAGCATCTCTGATTCCTATTCTCAAAGACTATGGAGCTGTATTTCCTGAAGAATAAGACTAAGCTGATTATGCAACTATTTCAACAGATGGTATAAAACTTGCTGTTCATTCAATAAAAATGGACTGCAATGAAGTTTCTTCTATCACTTTTAATCATATTATCTTGCCTTCACAGTACTATAATCGAATTCAAACCTGACGACTATCAAATAGTACTTGGCAAAAACTTCGATGATGAGGCATTTGATGTCATTGAAGACTATGACTTTAATATATCAATTATAGGGTATACCCAAAACTTTGTAAATACTGCAAAGCCACATCAGAGTTTTAATAACGCATTTGACTACCTCAATGCAATACAGAACAGCCATGGAGAACAGCTTCGTCTGATCAAACTAGACTCACAGGCACAGATTGTCAATGATATTAACTTTAAACTATCAGCATTTAACCGGGGTACCAATATCATCAAAACCGTTGATAACGGATATATCCTAGGGGGCTATACACACAGTGGCCAGATGCTGATATCTTCCTTGGATGAGAAAGGAAAAGATCATTTTCTTAAACAGTTTGGAACCGCAAACTTCGATCAGTTACATGCTCTTGTAAAGCTTGATGATGGTAGCTGTATTGCCATAGGAACCTCACAGACATCACGCAGCGACCGTGACAACATCTTTGTTCAGGGCTTGGGACACAGTGACGTTTATCTCGTCAAATATGAACCTGATGGGAAGATCATATGGAAGAAAAAATACGGTTCTACCGGTAAAGACATCGGGATCGACGGTGTAGCTACCGGTGATGGTGGTTTTATACTGCTAGCGCTCTCTAAAGAAAAAGGCACCTCAATGCTCACCGCTGTAAAAATCAACGATACCGGTGATACTGCATGGCTAAAAGAACTACCAAAACTTGGACATAATAAAGGTTTTAAAATCATCAAAACGCTGCAGAACAATTACATCATAGCAGCAGGTTTTGAAAATAAAGATACGCAAGAAAACATTCGATTGATCAAAATAAACGACGAAGGTGAGCTCCTTTGGGATAAAAGTTTCTATAATGATGCCAATGAACGTCTCAATGACATCAGTGTAGACCTAAGAGGAAACATTATAGGAGTCGGATATTCACAGTCCTCTTCACGCTCGGATATGGATGCCTTGGTCAGATACTATGACAGCAATGCGAATATGATATGGGAAAGAAAATTTGGCAAAGAACGTCAAGATGCATTTAGCAGCGTCGCTCTTTTACATGACAACAGCTTTGCGATAGCCGGATTTACAAACTCCTTTGCAGACAAAGGCAAACAGATCTGGGTGCTAAAGCTCAATGATGACGGAAGTCTGGTTAAAAAACGAATGAAGCAATATTCAACACTTTATGAGGCCCTACACAATGAGTTCAAGCAAACACCTGATGTAAAGATATACAAGGACCTGCGTATTACACATGACGGCCTCATCTTCAAACAGGGAAGTTCTACCTTGAGCACTGTGCACAAATCGACACTTGACGATTTCATGCCAAGACTATTTAACGTACTTCTTCCCTATAAACAACAGATCAAGAACTTACATATCAACGGATATACATCGACGGAGTGGAATGCACCAAAAACACAAGCCTATCTGAATAACACCCGCCTATCCAATGACAGGGCCATTCATATTCTTGAGTACAGCTACCAGCTCAAGAGCATTGCTTCACATAGAGACTGGATAAGCCAAGTCCTCAGTACTGACGGCCACTCCTATTCAAATCTTATATACGCTGAGAATGAAGAGAACAAGATTCGTTCACGTCGAGTAGAGTTCGAAATCACTATCAGATAATTATGGCTAGAGAATATTTTTTATTGGAACCAGAAGAAAATAAAGTTGAATCTTTGGATGTTTGGAAGAAGAAAGGGCGTACCCAAAGTACGCCGATACTAAAGTTCAAACGCTTTTACGTTGGAACATCAGCTTTTAATTAACCACAAGAAGGAACGTTTCCTGAGTCAGAACCATATTGGTATAGGAAATCTTTCAAGTGTGGAGCAAGTTTCTGGAATTTCTTACTTTCGAAGAATTTCTCACCTTTAGTACCTTTGTGTTTCTCAACGATTAGAGCCGCATCATTTTCAAAAAGTTCTGTCCAACCATCTTGGGTTTTCATAGATGCACCTTTAGTACCGTTACCGTGACATTTCTTACATGTTTTTAGGTAACCTTTTTGACCTTTTTTGATATCAGCTGAAGCTGTTGTAGACATTAGGCCAAGAGCAACGATTGCAGCCATTAATACTGATGTTTGTTTTTTCATTATAGGAACTCCATAATTTAGTTTAAGTGGTATCATACAGTAACTCTATAAAAATGAGATAAAAATTTCTACTCAAACATATTCTTTTGTTCTTTTTATACGTTTTGTGACGTATAATGATGTATTACTGTTTAATTAAATGTTTTTACGTTTTTCATACTCAGTGAAATATATTTGAGAAACTCACCAGAAGTTAGGCTATAATAATCCTAATTCACACAAAGGTATATGCATGTCAAGACTAGTCTCGCTTTTAACATTATTTACTCTTGGCCTCTTTGCCAATGACTCATTAGTATGTAATGTCGTTAATGAGGATGAGATACTGAAGATCAAATGTATCTATAAGACAACTCGCATGAGTTACGACAGAAACATCTCTATGGCATGGACTTCGCCATCCACGCCTCAAGACGACCGTTTCAAGACTATATTGCTGCCTGCACATCATGGTTCGACATACGATTACAGATATTTCGACGGGCGGGCAGACGGTTCCTGGACGATTTCTGCAACAGATGAGAAGACGGGACAGGTGACGACTGTACAATTCATAAAAGAAGACCTTGGTGAAGCAAGGACAATGTCAGCCCCATGCAAGGATTCTACTTTAGAACAACCTTCTGCGACAGAATAAAAACCTTATTCTGTATCTTTGACAAATATTTCTGCCGTCACTTTAGCCTGTTTTATTTTTCTTAGTGCCTTGCGCAAAAGAAGCTCAACCTCTTGAACCTCTTTTGTATTAAGCGCGGATGCGATATCCTCACTGCTCTTTCCACCCTCTTTCATACAAAAGGCATGGAGTTCTTTGCGTGTCAAATGACGTTTGAGTGTTCTAAATAGTTCTTTATCATTCATCAATATCTCAACATCTTTATTATTGATCATAGCACTTAGTGTATCATGCAGTGATTTTTCACCACATTCTTGCTCCCAATATGTCATCTACATACCTGCTTTTATAGTTTAATTTTGTCTAGAATTTGCGTAAGGTCTTTTGTCTCAATAATGATATTAGCCTCTTTTTTAAGGATCTCTTTTGCACAAAAGGCAATACGGGTACCGGCATGAGCAAACATGGATCTGTCATTAGCTCCATCACCAACGACCATCGTATCGGCTTCACTCACTCCCAGAATGTTTTGAAGACGCTGTATCATGTCACCCTTGGAAAAATCAAACATCATATCTCCACCGACAAGGCCGCTGAGCTTTCCATTTTTATGATGCAAGACGTTTGAAAAGTCGGCATCATAACCCAGTATCTCTTTTCCATACATTGTCGCTGTTCTGAAGCCCCCGCTGAAACAGACCACTGTCGAACCTGCTTTTTTCAGTTCGGCTATCGTCTCTTTCGCGCCTGGCATGAATGGCAGGTTGTGGCAGATCTCTTCTACCTTGGAAAACTCTAATCCTTTAAGAAGACCTACTCGTTCCGTAAGACTCTCAAAGAAGTCCATTTCACCTTGCATCGCTCTTTCGGTAATCGCAGCAACCTTATCTTTCAGACCTAAAGGCTCAGCAAAAAAATCTATTGTCTCACCATCCATCAATGTTGAGTCAAAATCAAATACACACAGTTTCATCTTATTCTCTTTATTACTATAGCCCAATAAGTTGCTATAATGTCAGTAATTAAATGGAATTATACAGGAAAAACTTTGTTTGAAGAACTCATTGCCAAATTAGAAAACAAAAAATACATCACACTCGAGACAACGCCTTCTCATTCACCTCTGTTTCAGCCCATAATTGACAAGATAAAAGAACTTCAACTCAATGAACTTGTTGACGGTTTTTCGACCACTGACAATCCCTTGGCAAAACTTAAATACAATTCCATACTTGCTGCAATCAAACTGCAAAACGAGTTCAAAAAACCTGTTTTAGCGACAATGAGCATGCGTGATAGAAACCGCATTGCTCTACAGTCTGACCTTTTAGGCGGAAACGAGTTTGATATTCGAGCCATACTGGCCTTAACCGGTGACAGTGCTGCCATGTCAGACCAACCCAATGCCAAAGGTGTTTTTGACGGCAATTCCTCTTTGCTACTTGATATGGTTACCTGTCTTAACAGTGGTATAGATTATGCAGGAAAACCTTTGGCTGCGAAACCAAATACCATCTATCCTTTTGCTGTTACAAACTCCTTTTCAACCAATCCAAAGACACTGCAGAAGAAAATGAAGAAGAAGATCGAGCATGGTGCGATCGGCCTTATTTCACAACCTGTTTATGATACAGACAATGCAGAACTCCTTTTGGAGCTGCTTGAAAACGCTAAAAGTGATTGCTGTGAATCGGCTAAAAAAGCACAACTGATCTTGGGGATATTCCCTATTACTAAATTGCGTACAGCACAGTTTTTAGCTTCTCATGTTCCAGGTATACATGTACCAAAGTATTGGATAGAATCACTGCGTAAGGCCAATGCAATCTCTGCTGAAGAAGAGTACAAGGTCGGTTTTGAATTGAGTAAGAATCTTTTTGATGATATTATGAAGATACACCCTAAGGTACATTTGATGACGGCCAATCAGTTTCAGATTGCCAAGGATATTCTTATTTAAGTGTAAGATTGAAAGAGAAACTTTAGAAGTCTCTTTCTAAAAGTTTGTCGACCTTTAAAATCGTTAAAATCTTATCGTTTTGTTTTCCCACCCCTTCAATCATACTCTGATCTTCCAAGGCAGTTTCCGGCGCTGGTCCAATTTCACTCTGTTTTAAACGAATAGCTTCAGTCAACCTGTCAATGACAAATCCGGCTGTTTCAAACTCATTTTTCATTACAATAAAACGACTGTTCTCCGTCATCTTCTCACTCGGCAGACCAAATTTCAGACGCAAGTCAATCAATGGGATGACCGTCCCCCGGAGATTAAAAACGCCAAGAACATAATCCGGTGTTCGAGGAACTCTTGTCCATTCAATCGGTTTTATAATCTCCTGGATACTTAATATCGGCACGGAAAATTCCTCTTCCCCTACGACAAATCCTACTAACTGAACAATGTTTTCCAACTGTATATCAGCCGGAGAGATCTGGTTTTGCTGCTTGTTTATGATCTGCTGTAACTTCTCAGTGCTCATGATGCTGACTCCTCAGAAAAGCTGAACTTGATATTGCGTTTAACCACATTCTGTAGATAATCCGGTGAGTATGGTTTGGTAATGTACTCAACCATACCAGATTCAACGCCACGCATCCTGTCCGCTTTACCACTGCGTGATGTAACGGCAATCAATGGCAGGTTTTTGTATTTGTTGTATTTTTTGATTTCACTAGCCAGAGTATATCCATCCATACGAGGCATCTCAATATCGATCAATAAGGCATCGAAGTTATGTTCGCCCGATTTCAGGATATTCAATGCTTCAATACCATCTGTCGCTTCAACCAAGGTAATTCCCAATGGTTTAAGCGAATTTGACATGATCTTTCTGTCAGT
>JBFESZ010000018.1:0-27505 GCA_041548245.1 Sulfurimonadaceae bacterium | reverse complement strand
TATGACCCTCTTTTTTAACAATAGCTATCGCTTCTACAATAGCCCCGTCTATCATTCCTTTAGGCTCACTTCGGATACCCTCTTGGAATTTTCTGACAAGATTTCTAACCGTAGCTTTTGAACCGCGATTGAGCGTGTAATAACGATAGCCTAAGGCATACCATAATACCAACACACAGATAGCAAGCGGCCACATAACATAGCCACCACTATTCATATAGGCAAAAAACTGCTCAAACCCCTGGATTAAAAACTCCATTTACGCCTGCTTGTTATACTCATTGATAAGGTGTAATGCTGAGTGCTCCATAGAGTCTTTAATACGTTCAGCCCAACCGCTTAGCAGGTTACCTAGCATAAGTACAGGAATCGCAACGATAAGACCAAGTTCTGTTGTCACAAGAGCAATAGAAATACCGCCTGAAAGCAGTTTTGGATCACCCGTACCAAACTCAGTGATAATATCAAATGTCGCGATCATACCTGTTACAGTTCCAAGAAGACCAAGAAGTGGAGCAACAGCCGCTACCACAAGGATCATTGAACCGAAACGATCCAGTCTTCCACTCTCATGCAAGATCGACTCAGCTACGATATCTTCAATATGTTCACGGTCTCTGTCAAGGTTACGGATAGTCGCTTTAAGGACACGGGCCGTTGAACCTTTTTGTGTCTTCATGTATTCAAGTGCGCTCTCTTTGCCATCTTGAAGAAGTTTAGTAAGAACCGGTTTCGCAAGATTACCAGTCGCTTTAGCCGCACCCATCAAGAAAATGATTCTCAATGCTACAAGGATCATTGCTCCTGCCCCTAGTAGCACAATGATCCATCCGATCAGTCCACCTGAGTTGATGACACTGACAACAGTCTTCTCTGCAGCTTCTTCAATCTCTTTTTCAGCATTTTCGTATAAGAAGATGTTCATTGTTTCTACTGCTTTACCTTCATTGAAAGCGTGTGCACTTTTCGCTGAACCTTCTGCATCCCAGATCTTTAGTTTACCTGCTCCCGCCGGTACCAAAGCGCCTGCTACATCATCAGCTATACCATAAGCAGCGATATTACCGATTTTGATGACACGTCCAGTTTTCTCACTTCCGTCTTGTACATAGAACTTACCATCTTCAGCACTTACCTTACCAAGTTTAGAGACAAGTGCATTGGCTTCCATAAATACAGTCTCTAATGAGCCCTGATAGTTTTGTTCGTCAACTTTCACATCAACACCAAATGGTTTCAAAGCTGCAGTAGACTGCATCATCACTGTTTCGATTAAAGATGTGTCATCTGTGATTGCCTGTGCATTTTGACGGGCACGGAACAGCTCTGTTTCAAGCTTTTCATTCATCGCATTTTTCTTCAAAACAAGGTTTTGAAGAACATCAAGTTCTTTCTTCGCACTTGTAAGTTTTTTGTTTTGTGTCGTTTTGATGTCATTTAAACGTTTTTGCAACATCTGTTTTTGTGCTTTTAAGTAAGCAAACTCTTTAGCGTATGCACGCTCTAGTTCTGTCTCAGTCGCTGCAAAGACAGATAGACTCAATGCCAATAAAACAGTTAAAATTTTCTTCATTATTTACTCTCCGCCATTACAATCGCATTAGGCAGTGTGAAGTACCCAGAACGAATTTGTTTTTTGAATGAATCAAAAAGTGCCAAGATCTGCTCTTGCTCTTTTTTAGACACAGCCTCTTTATAATACCAGCCATTAGTATCTTTAGTCACATGACCTACAGTATTGTCAGGAAGTTTAAAATACATTGCCACCGTTCCGATACGAGCGACTTCGGCTAGACGGTCTTGTCCATTAATGCTGATTGTCTGTTTGAAAAGACCGTTCTCTTTACTCATACGGATAGCATCACCATAAGCGTTCCATGTCAATGCCAAAGCTTTTTGTCCTGTGATAAGGTTGTTTTCTAGCTGTGATTTAATCTTCTCAATATCAGCGATTCTATCTGCTGTTTTGAAAGGCAAAGAAGCTTTGATGCTCCCTTCCAACATATCAATGGCTTTAAACACGATAGGCTTAAGCCCCTCTGTGTTTTTACCTGCTTCTTTGATCTCTGCACGTACCTTGTCAAGTTCACGTTCAAGTTGCTTGATGTTCAAGTCTTCTCTTGCTACTACTGATTCAAGGTCATTTTTTTGACGAAGCAGTGAGCTCATCCCTGCTTTGTATGTATCTTTCTCATCATTAATAGAAGCATCAAGCTGCTCTACGTCTGCGCGAAGTTTCATTAATGACTCAGCCATATTTTCTGAAGAAGCGAATAGTGTTGTTGTACTAAGAAGTGTTACAACCGCTATGCTTAGCATTGTTTTCGACATGCGATCCCCGTTTAGTTTTAGATGTTGAAAGTTTAAATAATTGTCATTACTTCAATATTACTCATAGGTAACATTTTGGTTACATTTGGTACAAAAATCAAGAGTAGAAAAAAGTAGAAAAAGGCATCCTCATAGGGATGCCTGAAAGAGAAGGTCTTAGAAGTTAGTCCCGTCAGCTTTAACAGCCCAACCAGTTGCCCATGTCGCATGACCAGCACCGATTGTTCCATTTGTCTGAATAAATGTACCGCCAAGAATAGCTTGCTCATCTGCTGCAGGTGTTGCTGTTGGAACAGCAACATCGCCATAAGAGTTACCTGATCCTGCTGCATAAAACTCAGTAGCATTCGCATCTTTCGCTGTTGCAAAAGCAAGTTCATAATCACCACTAGCATCTAGGAACATACCATCCATTGTAACATCTGTTACTTGACCTACACCATCATTTTGATGACGCCACATACCAGAGTTCGGATCTGCTTCAATACCTGAAAAACCAGAAATCTCACCATTGACAAACTTAGCGTATGTCTCATCTTTTGTACGGATACCATTGTAATATTTGAAACTGCTGTTTGCATTCATATTAGCCAAAGGCGCTCCTACGATAGTGAAGTTTGCCACCTTAGGCTCTGCAAAATACGCAGTCGTTCCAGCACCACCGTAAAGAGCACTGTTCGTGTTTGAGAACTCGAAAGCTGACGGGTCTTTTTCACCTGAAGTTGTTGTCTCAGCATATACATATTGAACATAACCGTTATAACCTTCATCCGTGTCAAGCTGATCGTCATCGTTACCAATAAGAACAAGGTGGCTCATATTAACATTTCCACCAAAAAGCTCGATACCATCATCTTTACCATTATAGGCTTCAACATAATCAATAGTCGTACCCGAACCAACACTTCCTAAAGTAATTGTATTAAACTCTTGGTCTGCTTGAATAGGTTGTCCTGCATGTTTAACAACAACATATTTCATCGCCCCTGAACTGTCTGCAGTATCTGTTCCACCATGTAAGATCGTTGCATCAAACTCAAAAGCGACTTCTGTTGTAGGGTTGTTGTTAGGAGCTTTACCAGCGATAACAACACCAGCCCATTGTCCACGGCTAGTTGATCCTAGCATAAGGTCTGCCTCACCTGTCATAATAATTGGAGCTGATGCCGTACCGATAGCCTGAATTTTTGCACCACGTTGCACAACAAGTGCTCCACCGACTTTACCATATAGAGTCGTACCTGATTGTATTGTCAATGTCGGATTGTTTGTCGCATCATCACCGATTCTTACCAAGGCATCACCCAATGACCAGATCTTGTCATTCGTCAATATAAGATCACTAAGAATATTTGCATTAAGTTGACATACCTCTTTCCCAAGAATAGTTGTTTCAGCACTTAAATACGTTGTCTGAGCAGGACAATTACCGCTACTTGAGCTTGAACTTGTCGTTACAACTGTACCACCACCCGATGCTACTGAACCACCACAACCTGTGAACAGGATTGAACCTGCAGTTAGGACACCAAAAATAAGTTTTTGATTCATTTTCATTTGAATCTCCCTTGAATTATAAAAAAGTTCCGAAAGTGTAATGTGATTTAATTACTGCTTCATCTCAACTTGATGACATTTTGGTAACAAAATATTTTGGCTACATTTTCATATAAAGTGCTATTCATTAAAAAAAATATATAGCTTGCTATGTTAAATGGTAGTTGTAATCTAATTGAAATTTTAAGACCTTATGATACTGACTATGAAAGCATTAATTTTAATTGTAGAAGATGACCTTGATCTTCTTGAACTTCTTGAACACAGACTGCAAAAAGAAGGCTATGAGACAGTGAGTCTTGTTAACACAAAACTCTTGAACAAGACACTGGAGACAGAGCCTGTAGACCTTATTATCATGGATCGAAACCTACCCGGTGTGGAAGGGAGTGCCTATATATCTTTATTACGTGACAAAGGGATGCAGACACCGGTGATGTTTCTCTCTGCCAAAAATACAAAAGAGGATATCCAAGAGGGTTTTATGTGCGGAGGGGATGACTATATGACCAAACCCTTTGAGATAAAAGAGCTCCTGCTACGTATAAGTGCTATCTTGAAACGTACTAAGAGCCATATCAACAAAAGGACGCTTTCGTATAAAGAGATAACACTGGATATCAATCAGCGTATTGTCTTCATAAAAGACCGACCTATGGAACTTACAAAACTTGAGTTTAACCTATTGCGTACCTTTATAGAGAATCAGGGTTCCGTACTAGATCGCGATTTTCTACTCACAAACGTATGGAAGTCAGAAAACTCGACACAAAAACGTACGGTCAATGTCGCTATCAAGCGCCTGAAAGAAAAAATCAATACTATTACAACAAATAATTACATCAAAACTGTCCGCGGTGTTGGATATACCATCCAGTAAAGTATCAAATCCTTCTTAGGCGAGTAAACGGCTGAGTTCTTCGTATGATCGGTACCCTTTCATTACACACAGATGCCCCTCCTCATCGATAAAGACTAAAGAGGGAAAGGCATTAGCGCCCATCGAACGCGCTTTGTATTTATCGGACTGGGTCTTCTCTATCATTGCTTGACTTCTATAAAGACTCAAAAACACTTCTTTATCAATACCTTCCTGTTCCGAAATCTCTGCAAGAACCTGTTCTTGGGTAATGTCTTTAGCCTCCAGATAAAAAGCTTTCTGAATGGCATGAAAAAAAGAGAACTGCTTAGTCTCGTCTATTTTTCTTACTGTGACAACAGCCCGACATGATGGTTCTGTATCGTAGTCAAAGCTTTCGCGCTTTAAGAACTCCATATTGAAACGCTGAGCACTCTTTCTTTCAACACTTATCCAATGTTGGGCCAGATGTGATTTAAACGCATCATCCCACACTTGATCTCCCTTGGATCTAAGCCCGCCCATCAGAAGAGACAGCTTCACTCCCTCAGGCAATTCCTTGATCAAAGATTCGATCACAGGCTCAAATCCCCAGCACCAAGAGCACATAGGATCTGCAACAATAATAATCTCTTTTGTTTTATTCATATTTAATTATATCTTTATTCCACTTCACACATTTATCACACATCAACCATCTATAATTTTCATCGAAGTCAAAGAGAAAACAAACGATTTTCGATCAAAGTTCCCCTAGCCTTTGATCGCTCTTATACATTTTACATCCATTTTACCTATATTCCCCTCAGTGTAGGTAAAACTTATCTTTTAAAACCATAAACTTTGAAATAACACTCCTTCCTCTCTTTGACTCAAATCCATATTGAATTTAAACTAAAAGCATAATTGAGAAGTGTCCTTAAAAAATCACAAAATGTATTGAAAGAAAAATGAAAATAAAAGCAATTTCAGGAAATGAAGCAAATGAACGATCATTTGCCTTTTAATCTCTAATTACTTAACGTATAAACTCTCTGAACTTCATCATAAACTTCTGAACCTTTGGTGCCACCACTGCTTGACAATATCCCTGATTTGAATTATGTGTCAAATAGTCCTGATGATACCCTTCTGCTTCAAAGAACTCAGGGGCAGCACTCAGTTCTGTCACAACGGGTGATGAAAGCCTTTTTTGTAACTCTATAATTTTGGCTTCAGCTGCATCACGCTGTTCATCATCCAGGTAGTAAATAACCGAACGATACTGCGTTCCGACATCCGCGCCCTGACGATTAAGCGAGGTTGGGTCATGTATCTCAAAAAATATATCGAGTATATCCTCATAGGAGATAATATTCTCATCAAACATCACCTTTACGACTTCCGCATGCCCTGTCATACCGGTACATATCTCTTTATATGTAGGATTAGGAGTTTCTCCGCCTGCATATCCACTGATCGCTGAGTTCACACCTTTAGCACGGGAGTAGACTGCTTCAATACACCAAAAACATCCACCACCTAAAATTGCCGTTTGCATAGTTAACAACCTTTATAAATTTTTTTCTATTTTTATCTAAAAGCGCTAAAACCAGAGATTAAATTTTTCATCTAATTACAATATAAATTTTCACTATTTACATAAAAAGTGTATAATACCTCAAAATTTTAAACTATCAAGGACTTTACCTTTAAATGGACCCCTCGTTATATAACTTAACTTTAAGTACGGTAGCCTAATGGGTTTACTTCTTTTTTATCTTTTCATCGCTCTTTTTATATCATTTTTATGTTCTGTTCTGGAAGCTGTTTTACTCTCTATAACACCTTCTTTTATCGGCTCAATTCCTGAAGACTCCATTCACAAAAAACGTCTTAAAACGCTTAAAAGCAACCTTGACAATGCGATCTCTTCCATATTGATTCTCAATACGATAGCACATACGATGGGTGCAGCCGGTGTGGGTGCCCAGGCACTTAAAATTTTTGGACCGCAATGGCAAAGTGTGGTTGCAATTATCTTGACTTTGTTGATCCTATATTTTTCAGAAATTATTCCCAAGACTATTGGAGCGACTTACTGGAGAGAGCTGGCCAAGCCTGCTGCGATCATCATCTCAGTTTTAGTAAAACTCCTTTTCCCTTTTATCTGGGTCTCCAGCCAAATAACCAAACGTATCCAAAAAAACAAACGACATGGTCCAACCCGTGAAGAGATCTCTGCCATGGCAGGCATAGGAGGAGAACACGGTATTTTGGAAGAGAAAGAGGAGCGACTTATTCAAAACCTTCTTCAACTCAAACAGGTACGTGTAAAAGACATCTTGACACCTCGTTCAGTTGTCTTTTCTCTGGATGCCGAAGAGTCAATAGAATCAGCGCTTGAAGAAAAAGACATCTTCACCTATTCACGTATCCCTCTGTATGAAGCTTCGAATCAAAACATTGTAGGGATGGTTTTCTCGCGTAATATCTTGCGTTCGACCTCGCTGGATGAAGAAGACCATAAACCTCTAAATACCATAATGAGACCTGTTTATCGAGTCTCTGAAAATCTGCCTGTGTTTTATCTGATGGATAAATTCATTAAACGCAAAGAGCATCTTTTTGTCGTCCATGACAATTATGACCAGTACGTCGGGATCGTGACCCTTGAAGATGCTATCGAGACACTGCTTGGTGTTGAGATTGTTGATGAGGCAGACACGGTAACGGACATGCAACAGTTTGCAAAAGACAAATCAGCCTACAAAAGACAAGAGAGTAAAGATTAAAAACAGCCTCTATATGTAGGCAGCTTCACGATCGATACTCTTACTCAAACATATTACCGTATAATATTATCACTCTTATTAACCGCCTACGCTTCCCAACTTTAATCATTGAGCTCAGGCTTGTCTGCTATAATTGTTCTAACAGAGAAAAGGGTAAAGCATACTGTGAAAAACCAAAATTATTATATCTATAAGATCTTGCATAAAGAGATTCTTGTTATGGTCAGCCTCTGCCTTATTCCGGGGCTTGGCTATATCTTATTGGGCTGGCTTAACAATATCATCATCCCTGCTCTATTCTGGTATGCTTTGATCCTTGTGCTCTCTGCGTGGGGATATCAGTTGCATAAAGAGTTCCAATACGCGAAAATGACCCGTTCGGAAGTGCTGAGCTGGCATAAAAGACTCTCTTTTTTCTATTTCCTTATCTTTACTTCATGGACTCTTATATTCATTTTATACGCTGGTGAAAATGAAAGTAACATGCACTATATCGCTATCTTCACCCAGCTGGGGGCATCTGTCGTGGCAGCGACACTGCTATATCCTGCCTCACATATATTACGCCCCGTATTGCTGATGTTGATACTTCCCCTTTCCATTTACTTCGCTATGATCAACGAACTGTATGGGTATATTCTCACTCTTTTTTCTCTGATCTTTTTAGGTGTTCTCTTTTATGGGGCCCACAGTTCGGATAGACTCTTGCATAAAATACACTATCAAGCATCACATGACCAACTTACCGGACTCTTCAACCGCCATGCCTTTATTGACACACTGCAGCAAAAAGTCAACGGCCTCGAAAGGGAAAAAAAGTTTTCCTACCTTCTGCTCATCGATCTTGATCATTTCAAGACGATCAATGATACCCTTGGCCATGATATTGGTGATAAAGTCCTGCAAGAGGTCGCTTTACGCTTGAGAAACATTTCCGGAGAAGCAGCCACTATTGCTCGTCTGGGTGGAGACGAGTTTGTTATTTTAGGAAAAGAGTTTGCTTCCGAAGATGAAAGTCTAGACAATGCGATGCTTATCTCTCACTCTCTTCTGGATGCTTTAAAAGAGACCTACATTGTAAACGACCATCACCTTTATCTCAGTGCCAGTATCGGTGCCAGTCTGCTCACCGATAAGAAACTTGATGCTAATCTTTTTATCAAAGAGGCTGATATCGCCATGTATGAGGTCAAGGAACAAGGCAGAGACGGTGTAGTCTTATTCAATACCGAACTTTCCAAACGTGTTGAAAAACACTTGGTCATAGAACAAAAGCTTCATTTTGCTCTTGAACAGAATGAGATATCCCTGAACTATCAGCCCCAGGTCAATATTCAAGAGGAGATCATCGGTACTGAAGTCTTGGTACGTTGGGACAATAAAGAATTAGGTTCAGTCTCTCCTGAGACCTTCATAACAATTGCCGAACAAACAGGTTTCATGATTGAACTTGGCTACTACATTCTAGAAGAGTCTTTTAAAACATTAGCAAAATGGGACAACGAAGGTATAGATTTAAAACAGTTTTCGATCAATATCAGTATGCGTCAGCTCTTCTATTTTAAATTTGTTGATGATGTTACATTCCTGTGCAAACGCTATCTTACGGAGGCATTAAAAAACAAAATCATCTTCGAAATGACAGAGACTATTGCAGCCGAAGACATCCCTAGGGTTGTCGCCATTATTGATGAGTTGTCGGAATTAGGTATACGTTTTTCCATGGATGACTTCGGTACAGGCTACTCTTCCTTAAGTTATCTACAGAAGATGCCTATACACGAACTTAAGATCGACCGCTCTTTCATTTATGAGATCAATCAGCACAAGGGTGAGAACAAAATGGTCAACATTATCCTGAACATGGCAAAATCTTTTGGTCTGCAGGTCGTCGCCGAAGGTGTCGAAACCCAATCGCAGGCTCAATTCTTAAAAGAGCATGGCTGCGATATTTTACAGGGGTATCTTTTTGCACAACCTTTAAGCCAAGAGGAGTTTGAAGAGTACTATCATCAGATGAAAGCATCAGTGCAAATGAGCAATATCTCATTTCATATCTAAAGCAGATGAGTTGTAAACCTTCCAATCCTTTTTCTATATATGTACTAGATTAATCTAAAAAGACTACAGACTTTTCTCGGCTGCCTGGTTTTCAAAAGAAACTTCGGAAAATTGATTCAAAGAGACTCTAAACTTTTCTCAGCTGCCTTGTTTTGTCGGTCATATGAACCCTGATCAAATCCCTTTTGAGCACACCCACCCAATACTGATAGTAAAAGGATCGAAAACAGTATACTCTTCATCCTTGTCCTTTTGTTTTTTAATAAGTATAGCATACTCAAGCGCTACTCCCATGTTCATGATACTTTGCCTTGTAATAAGAGAACAACTGCTCACGAAAAAGAGCCTTGCCTCCGTAGGAAGGGTGTCTTACCTTTGTATGCGATATCTGCATCCTTCGAAGTAAATCATCTGCGACATTGCCTATTGCGATGACATCTTTGATTTCAAAAATGTCTATAAGTTCTCTTATATAAACTTTTCCTATCTCCAATTCTTTGCCATTGGGTTTTCTGTTTGAGTCAATTTCTCCTTGATGATAAGGATGAAACGGAAAAGCATTCCATAGGAGTGGTAGTGCATCAAATGATTCAAGGAGATCCCACATAGCGGACGCACTTTGCTCTTTCGCGGCTCTTTTGTTTGAGACCTTATAACCATTCTCAATCCCAAACAACTTTATCCTGCCTACGCCAGAGCATACAATATGTTCAGAGGTAAAAGGAACACCGGTAAGACGACATCCATTGTAGCCGGGAGCCTCACCGACCAAAAGTGTATCCGCTCCCTGCGCATACATGTATGAAAGATACTTCTCAAGGTTTGCACGTTTTGCATTCGTACGCTTAGCGCTGTAAAAGTTTGTCACATACCCTTCAATTTTTTCATTTTGAAGCTTTTGTACAAAGTGTTTCAACTTTACCGGAAGTTTTCTGATTCTGTCTTTTTCGATCATTTCAGCTCTATTTCCAACATTCTCCCGATCTCACTAGCAGGCCTAGGTTCATCTATATAATATCCCTGGACATAATCCACTCCCAGCTCACAAACCTTGTCAAAAACATCCATATCACAGACGAACTCAGCAACACTCTTCGCTCCTGTCATATGTGCAAATGCGTTGATAGTCTTTGTGATATTTTGACTCTGAACATCGGTTACAATCTTTTGTACAAACTGCCCATCGATCTTTATATAATCGGCTTCCATCAACATCAGATGAGCAAAATTTGAATTTCCCGTACCGAAATCATCAATAGCTATCTTGAATCCCAGTCTTTTTAACTTTTCAATGATAACAATCACATCCTTTCCATCTTTATACTTTCCCGTCTCTAAAATCTCAATAATAATCTTGTGCGTATCGATGTTAAACTCTGAAACCATCGTCTGGATATCTTGCATAAGATTTGCCTCCTCAAAATCCTCAAAAGAGGTATTGATTGAAAATTCTACCTCTGGATACTTTTGAGCTACACTAAAGACAGAACGTAACATCATTAAGGTTATATCGGTCAGTTTTCCCATCTTCTTGGCAACATGCAAGAACAAGTAAGGAAGGATCACCTCATCGCCTTCTATCATGCGTACCAGGCACTCAAACTTACAGACTTTTTTCTCTTTAATGTCATAAATCGGTTGAAAAAACGGTACTACTCTATGCTCATGCAAGGCAGACTGAAACCGTTTCGCCCACTCCTGATTCTCTTTGAAAAGCTCCTTCTCATTATGCCCCTCATCATAAGAAAGGTATTTGATATGCTCTTGCCTTCGTGCTTCATCAAGGGCGATATCCGCCCGTGCAAAAAGAGGCAGTTCGCTCTGCGCATACGGTAAAGCAAGAGAGAGGGTATAGTTCAATGCGATATCAAATTCATCCAGATGGATATGCTCGATCGACAAGCGGTTATAAAGATATTGAAGTTCATCCTGCAGATGAACCTTCGCATCTGAACGTAAGGCAAATGTATCGTTATCTACCCTGTAAAGCTGCATCGGTGAACGTGGAAACTGTTGAAGCATCTCTATCAATGCAAACAGTACCTCTTCAGCGATCTTGGGTCCATATATGTTTTTCACCATATTATAGTTCTCAACACAGATGAGTATCAGTGTTGAGTTCTCCCCAATATCCATTTGCAGTTTATTCAAATTAGGAAGGTGCGTCTGCAGATCAAAATACAACTGTTCAAGCAGTTTGGCATGTGCCTTGCGAAGATTGACCTGCAATATGGAGATCTCATGGATATCACTTTTATGCAGGTTAAGGCTCTTATCATCAAAAAGCATCTGGGATATCTTGGCAATCTCACCTACGGGTTTAGAGATCAGGTTGCTGACTACTTTAGCCTGTTTTCGGATAAAAAAGAACAAAATCAGGTGAATCAATGCAATCACAATCAAAGAGATGATCCCATACTGCCTCGTCTGAAGATAGACCGCATTGATCTTTTTATTTATTACATCCTTTTTAGCAATCAAGACAAGTTCTAGCCCTGTATCTTTAAGCATCTTTTGAAAAAATAGAAAATTCGACTCTTCGCCCGGTGAACAGACAAAAGGCTCTAATAGACCATGTTTGGAATTTTTATGCAGGGAGTTAAAGGAGTGTATACCAAAATCCTTGTAAAAGGCTTCTTCATCTGATGCAAAAAGCACATGGCCTTTCTCTCCCAAAAGGATGATATAAGCTTCAAAAGGCAGGGTGATATCACTGATCTCTTGTGTATTTTGAGCTGTTAAAGTCATTCCGACAACACCCTTCATCTCATCTTTGATATAAATCGGTGCGACGACTGAACCTATTTGGCCTAGCTCCATTGCCCAAGGTTCTTGGAATAAAGGTATGAAGATAGTCCTTTTCTGCGGATTATGTTCTACATCTGCTTTGAAATAATAACTCTGCTGTGTCGAATCAAGGTTGGAAGAAAGCTCATCTTTGACGACAATGCTTGGGTAATATAAAGAGTAATGTTTCCCGATATTGATCCAAGCCGAATCGACAATCCCTTGGTACTGCTGCATAACCGAATCAACAGAGACTTCTGCCATGGAGAGTATCTTCAAAACTCCCCTGTCTTTTTCATCTAGCCTTTGAAGGTTTGTCGTATATATCGAAGCGGCTCCCCCATTTTCCCGGATAAAAAAACCATCATCAAATATAAAGGAGAGATGTGCATCACTGTAATAGCTGCTCTCTTTAAAAAGAGACTCTATTACTGCTTTCAAAGCTGAGGCATCCTTTTGAACACGTTCGATCTTCGCATTCATGCGTTCAGTCACCTGATAAGAGACCTCTTCAAAGCTCTGTGCAGCCATATTCTGAAGCAACTGTTCATTTTTTTCTTCTTGCAAAAATCCAAAGACAAAGATCAATATTATAAGCAACAACTCAATCAAAACAATCGGGAGTAAAGCAGACTTGAAAATACGTTCAAGAACAAAACTATGAAGACTCTGCATACGTACATCCTCTTTGATTTGATTGTTTCAGCTATATATTACCATTTTTTATACCCAACTCTTCAACTCATGATTGGATTAAATAACAGTTATATTACCCTTATATACCTAACTACTGAGCCTCATTAAAATTTATGCTCAAATTGGCTAAAATCACGATTACTGTATTTATGCAGCGGCATAATTGGTGTTTCTGCATAAATATAAGTATTTTTAAAAAAGAGTTTCATGTCAGTCAAACAATATATATTAGACACCATCAAAAAACGTCCACTGATCATTGACGGTGCTATGGGAACCCAGCTTCAGGAACGATCCGATCGAATCACACAAGGGCAGTGGGAAGGTAATGAAGGCTGTAATGAGCTGCTTAACGTCACTGCTCCTGAAATCCTCGAAGAGATCTTTCATGCCTATCTGACTGCCGGAGCTGACCTTATCACGACCAATACCTTCGGCTCCTTCAGCTGGGTACTAGACGAGTACCAGATCGGCCACCGTGCTTATGAGCTTACCAAAGCAGGAGCCGAGATTGTAAAACGCCAATGCGATAAGTTCTCGACACCCGAGCATCCGCGTTTCGTTCTTGGTTCAATTGGACCAGGGACAAAACTTCCATCCCTTGGCCATATCCACTATGATGAGATGCTCGAAGGATATACCGAATGTGCCTTGGCATTGATCGATGGCGGAACCGATGTATTCCTGCTTGAGACCTGTCAGGACCCGCTTCAGATTAAAGCAGCCCTGCATGCCTGTGAAGCAGCTAACAAGGAACGAGGAACTGAACTTCCCATCATGGTCTCTGTTACCATCGAACTTGCCGGGACGATGCTCATAGGAACCGATGCACAGACCATCGCTACTATCCTGGAGCCATTTGATATCATCTCTCTGGGTTTCAACTGTGGAACAGGACCGGAACAGTATGGAAAACACATCAAGACCCTCTCTGAAGTATGGGGAAAACCCATTTCTATCCATGCCAATGCCGGTCTGCCTCAAAACCGTGGCGGATATACCTACTATCCGATGGGACCCGATGAATTCGCCGAAAAACAGGAAGGCTTTTTAGAGTATGACGGCGTCGCCTTTTTAGGAGGATGTTGTGGTACAACACCTCAACACATACGCGCGATGGTCAACAAAGTCTCATCTATTGTCCCAAAAGAACCAAAAGGTTCCCAACCAACATCTCTGGCCTCTCTTTTCAATACCGTTCCTTTGATGCAGGACCCTGCTCCTTTACTGATCGGTGAACGTTCAAACGCGACCGGTTCAAAAGCCTTTAGAGAACTTTTACTCGCTGAAGATTATGAGGGGACACTGAGTGTCGGACAGCAGCAGGTCCGTGCGGGGGCACATGTCCTGGATGTCTCGGTCGGTTTTGCAGGACGCGATGAAACGACAGACATGAACAAAGTCATGGCCCTGTATGCCCAAAAGATATCCCTTCCTCTAATGCCCGACTCAACACAGACCGCAGCCCTTGAAGCAGCCCTAAAAATGATTGGTGGTAAACCTATCATCAACTCGGTTAACCTTGAAGACGGGATTGAAAAGTTTGATGTCATCTGTTCACTGGCAAAAAAGTTCGGTGCCTCGCTTGTCTGTCTTACCATCGATGAAGTCGGGATGGCAAAAACCCTTGAGACCAAGATAGAAGTCGCCGAACGTATCTATGAACGAGCGACCAAACTGCACGGCATCAATCCCGAAGACTTGGTCTTTGACGTATTGACCTTTACCCTTGGTTCCGGAGATGAAGAGTACCGCGATGCAGCCATTCAGACGATTGAAGCCATCCGTGAACTTCGTACTCGCCATCCTGAAGTCGGAACGACTCTTGGCCTATCCAACATCTCTTTTGGTCTTGACAAAGATGCCAGACCGTATCTGAACTCGATATTTTTAGACCACTGTATCAAAGCAGGACTGACCTCAGTCATCATCAATGTCAAGCATATCATTCCGCTGAACAAGATCTCGCAAGAAGATCAGGATATATGCAATAACCTTCTCTTTGATAAAAAGCCGGATGGGCAGGCTCTTTTTGACTTTATCGAACACTTCTCATCTAAGGAGGCGGTTGACAATGAAGCAGAAGACGAGGCCTATAATGCCCTAAACGACGAAGAGAAGATATCCAAACTGCTAATGGATGGTGACAAAGAGCGAATGATCCCTCTTGTCGAAGAGGCACGCCACCATATCGCACCTGAACGTATCGTCAATGAGATCCTCATCGACGCAATGAAAGTGGTCGGTGAACTTTTCGGTTCGGGTCAGATGCAGCTGCCTTTCGTACTTCAATCAGCGGAGACTATGAAAGCAACAGTGGATTATCTCAACCCCTATCTTCCAAAGACAGAAAAAACAAGTGTGACAACACTCGCCTTGGGGACGGTCAAAGGGGATGTGCATGACGTCGGGAAAAACCTTGTCGATATCATTCTGACCAATAATGGCTTTAAGGTCATCAACCTGGGGATAAAAGTCGAACTCGATATCTTTTTGAAAGAGCTCAAAGAATCCAACATCTCAGCCATAGGCATGAGCGGTCTGCTTGTCAAGTCAACTCAGGTCATGAAAGAGAACCTTGAAGCGATGAAAGAGGCCGGTATAACCATTCCTGTTCTTCTCGGAGGGGCAGCCCTTACACGCAGCTTTATCGATGACTTCTGCCGTCCTAATTATGACGGCCCTATTTTCTACTGTAAAGATGCCTTTGACGGGGTCACCGCGATGAGTCGTATCGAGGCAGGCAACTTCGATACAAACCTCCATGGAGATGCCGGACTTGAAAAAGCCCCGCAGGAGAAAAAAGAGATCATCATTCCTCCATTTGAAGAGATCAAAATGCCATCGCGCGATGTAAGAGTGCCTATTCCTCCATTTTGGGGGCGTCGTGTCATGGAAGTCGGAAAAGACTTTCCTATCGAGTTAGCCTTTGAATGGATCAACCATAAGATGCTTTTTAAACAGCGTTGGGGGTATAACTCAAAAGGACTGAGCAAAGAAGAGTATGAGAAACAACTCGAAACCAAAGTATGGCCGGCCTACGAACGCATAAAACAGCAGTTTCTCGACGAAGGTCTTTTTGAGCCGACGGTCATCTACGGTTATTTCCCTGTACGCTCGGATGACACCAGCCTCCTCGTCTTTGATGAAAGTGAAGGCTACAACTCCGAAAACGATATCAATACAGAACCTTTAAAAGAGGTCATAGGAAGAGCCGAACATCAATTTACTTTCCCACGCCAAAGTAAGAAGCCGCACCGTGCACTCTCGGACTTTTTTCATCGTGACCGCCATGATGTCCTGCCTATGACCTGTGTCTCTGCCGGAAGCAAGCTGAGTGCTTATGAGAAGACACTATATGACAAGGGTGAATATACCGAATATTACATGGTGCATGGGCTGGGTGTCGAATTGGCCGAAGCATTGGCAGAGATCGTGCACAAACAGATACGGCTTGACCTAAATATCTGTGAGGATGAGAAGCCTGTTCTCTCTGATGTACGCATGAACAAATACCAAGGAGCACGATACTCTTTCGGGTATCCTGCCTGTCCGGATCTTGAATTGAATACACCACTGTTTAAACTTTTACGTCCCGAAGAGTTTGGAATCGAGCTCAGCGAGACCTTCCAGATCCATCCGGAGCAAAGTACTTCTGCACTCGTGGTCTACCATCCTAATGCGACCTATTATAATGTCTAGTTTTAGACTCAAACAAACTCAAAAAGGAATCCTATGAAGATCTACTTTTCACTTCTTGTGCTGATCGGCTCTGTATTGGCAGGGGACATTGATCCAAAACCTTTCAAGTCTATACCGATGTTCTCTCAATCCAATATCACTATTGTCAAAGCCTATGACCATGGTCCAATCTATGAACTGCAACTTGAGATTGCCACTTCACGTGGTAAGCAGCTGACGACAACCTTTCTCACGAAGGATAAAAAAGTAGTACTGCTAGGTGAGGCTATGGATGCATCTACAGGTGAAAATTTCAAACGTCCGCTGGATATGGAGGCTATTCGCAGGGATGCTGATATCGTCTACGGAAGCGGTAAAGATGAGTATATTGTCTTTACTGATCCTCAATGCCCTTATTGTGTCAAGTTCGAAAAGATGTGGCCTACTCTGGAGAAAAAGGTAAAACTCTATGTCTTCTTCATGCCCCTTTCTCATCACAGCAATGCTGTTCAGATGTCATACCATGTGATGAAACAAAAAGATCAACAAGCTAAGGCCAAAGCTCTTTTAGACATGGCTCACGGCGATACCAGCTATGAACGACATGCAATGAACCAACAGATACATGAACTTTTCGCACAGAAGATAGAGAAGAACAAGACCCTTGCCAATGAGTTTGGAGTGCGAGGGACACCGGCCGTCTATAATACCAAAGGTGCACAGGTGATGTGGAATACCCTCGGACAATAATGTTAAGCTATAGTGAATGGTTTGAAGCCCATGCAGACAAACATCAGCAGCTTACGCAAAGGCTTCTTGATGAAGGGCTTAGCCAAAGTGAAATCATTGCCTATTTTCGTTATGAAAATATGGTTGAAAAAGAGCAAGGTTTCTGCGAGCTCTATAAGACCCATACCAAATGCCATGATATGGAAGACCTCAACTGCTATCTTTGTGCCTGTCCTAACTTTCGTTTCAATATAAAACCTGAGCCTAAAAAGGGCAAGTACATTCACTCTCACTGCTCCATCAACTCCAAAGACGGTGCACTCTTTGAACATGAGAACAATATTCACCAGGACTGTTCAGGCTGTCTGGTTCCTCATCACGACTCCTATATTGCAACCCACTTCGATATAAATTGGCGAGAGATAATGAAAGGATGTCAAAACAGCTGATCCCTCTGTAAAATCTTTAAAATATAGGTTATACTTATAGGATAACTCTAACAAGGAGTAAAGAAGTATGCCTGATGAGAATCAAAATATAGACCATACCCCTACATCCTGGGACAGAGAATCGAATATATCTGCTTTGCATTCATCTGATCTGGACCTCTGTGGTGTACGCAGAGATATGATTCGTTTTGCGATGGACTATCCTATCCGTGACATCCGAACTTACTCCGGATATAAAGGTGATCTGCTTGTGGAGATAACAACGATAGACTTTTCAATTATAGAGACTTTAAAAGCAAAGGCGGAATCCTTAGGCATGCAGACCGTTGTGAAGAAAAAAAATGCCATTGGCCTCTATGAGCTCTATTTTATTACGCCAGATCCAAATATCTACGAACTAAAACTAAAAGAGAGCAACTGACAGTATTTTAACTCTTCTGCCTCAGCTGGGCAATGATTGACAAAACAACTGCTTTTGACTATGATTGCGAAATTATAAGAGGGAACAGATGAGAACACCTAAAGGTTTTGGCAAGAACTACTTTTCATTATCGGCTATTTGTGCCTACTCTTCTGCCGTTATTTTACATGCCCAATGCGTCTCATTCACACAATCTTCACGTAATTTCTCATTTGAGACACTCGAAGAGGAAGACGACCCTCTTGAGGAACTTGAACTTATACAAGAGAGTGCTTATACTCCAAGCACATCATCATGCCATTGCAATTGCTATTTTAAACGACTGCTTTACAGACTCACCCAGATCTTCAAGTTCCAACCGCAAACTTTTTTCATCTATCTAAAAACCCGTTCAGGCATCTCACCGCCTTCTTAAGTTTAACTTCATATCAAATAAAAAACTAAATTGGAAAAACAAATGAAAAAAACACTACTTTTGTCACTAGTATGTGCTTCACTTATAGCACAAGAGATCTTCACACTAGAAGAACAAACAATAACGGCTTCTCAGATCCCACAAGATGAGCTAAGCTATACAGCACCTGTTGAGACCTATACAACTCAAGATATAGAAAACTCAAAATCAAAGAACATCTATGATTTTTTAAATCAAGAGACATCTGTTGCAGTCTTACCAAGTTATGGTAATCAGTTTGCACAAAAAATTGATATGCGTGGTTATGGTATAGGAGATGGTTTTCAAAACATCGTTGTCGTTGTTGATGGCAGACGTTTGAATAACATCGACGGTGTTCCTCAACTTCTTGGATCAATCCCTGTTAACTCAATTGAAAAGATTGAAATATTAAAGGGTGCTGGTTCAGTAGAATATGGTGATGGAGCAAATGCTGGTATTATCAGCATCACTACAAAAGACTTTGATGGCGTGAACTTTAAAGCCTATGGCGGAAACTTTGATACCGGCTATGGCTCTTTTAATGCTGGCTATTCTTCTGACCTGTTCTCACTCTCTGCTTTTGGTGATTATTTCGAAACAGATGGTCAACGCGATCTTGATTCAAGTGGGACTAAAAAAGATTCGTCACGTTCAAAGAACGGGTCATTTGACCTCAAACTCTATCCAGTGGATAATCTTGAGTTGCGTTTAGGTTGGGCAGCGACTAGAATCAACACTTACTATGCAGATCCTTTGTCACTTGATCAATACAAAACTGATCCGACTCAAGATTCCACTCCAGCTTATCCAGGTGATTCAACATTTTCAAATCAATATTTTTCAACTGACTTATGGAGTTTCGGATTATCATATGATTTAAGTTCTCAATGGGAAATCAACGCCAATATCTTTTTAGAAGACAAGGAATCCGATTATTTCTCAACTGCTTATACAACCAATGCAGACTATGATTACAACTCAGGTGACTTGAGTTTAAAATATTCTGATAATAATTTAAATGTTCTTTTTGGAACTTCAGTCTTTAATGGAGAAAGACAAGGAAATTCCAATACAACTACAAAAGACAATCTAGCAGGCTTTATCAAGGCAAACTATCTTAATGGAAACCATACTCTTTCAGCTGGACTTAGAATAGAAAAAGTCACCTATGAATATACACCTAGTACAGGAAACAACCTTAAAAAAGATGACACCCTTGAAGCATATGAGTTAGGATACAACTATAAACTCAATAATGAGCAGTCACTTTATGCAAGTTTTTCACACTCATTTCAAGCAGCAGACATCGATCGTTTCTTTACTAGCCATTATTCACCAACATATACTTTCTTAGGAACATTTTTCAATGGATTCATCAAGCCGATGACAGCCAATACCTATAATATTGGATACAACCACTTTGTAAAAAACAATAAATTCAAATCAACCATTTTTTACACAGATGTATCTGATGAAATTTTTTATGATCCATCCATTGTTAATCCAGACAGTGTATTCGATGGTGCCAATACAAACCTTGATAAGACGTCTAAACTTGGTTTTGAGCTTTATGATAAATACCTTGTTTCTGACAATCTATACCTAAGTGCAAACTATACATATATAGAAGCAACTATTGAGAAAGACGCTAACAAGAATATTGAAAACAAGAGACTTCCAGGTGTATCAAAACACAACCTTACTGCCAGTATAGGCTATGCACCGACAAATAAAAGTAAACTGATTGCATCTCATACTTACCGTTCATCTGCCTATGCTATAGATGATTTTGAAAACGCTTTGTCACAAAAACAAGAAGCTTATAACTCAACTGATGTGACAGCTTCATACCAATATGATGAACATATAGAAGTTTTTGCTAAAATACAGAATCTTCTTGATGAAGACAATGCTATCTGGACAGGAGATGACGCAATTTATCCTGTCAACTTTCAACGTGCATTTCAAATTGGTCTAAATGGAAAATTCTAACTAAGGAAATCTCCCATGCTTAAGAACAGTATTAATATTAGAAAGTTTATCTCGTATAAATTCTTTAATTCGCTGTTTTTAGGCTTATCTGTCGGTACAATCTTTATCATCTACACCCCTTTGGAACCTTCTGTATACTCTTTAGGGGGTGTGCTTCTTGCTTTGTCAATGCTAGTGATAGCAAAGTTTTATACCAAGATCTTGAACAAATACTATTTCTTTAGGATTTCGTTTCTTGTTGAGATGGTCATGCTGGTTTTGATTTCTTACTTTCTACTTGCCTCATACGGCTATATGACAGCGCTTATCATCTATATAGGGTATCAAAGTACCTTTGCCTTTGGCTCATATCTGGTACGTGCAGAGACGATACTTTTACCTAAGGCACAACTGTTGACTTTTTTGGATGTTACGAAACAGAAAGGTTATCTAGCGGGGATGGTCTTATCTTATCTTTTTTACAAACTTTTAGAACATAACTTTCATATACAAGATGCCCATGAAAAGGTTTATCTTCTTCACTTTATACTTCTGATTATAGAAATAATTACAATGCTCTATCTTTACCTCGCTTTTAAAAAGGCCAGATAAGAGCATAGGCCTTTTTAAATGTTTTTAGGCTTTTGATTTCTCATAAAAGTAGTTGGTTGCCTGAACAAAACCGTCGACACTACCACAGTCGAAACGCTCACCCTTGAACTTGTAAGCGATGACCTTACCCTCTTTCGCCATGGTCAACAGTGCGTCGGTGATCTGAATCTCCCCGCCTTTACCCGGAGCCGTTTCACGGATGACATCAAAGATATCCGGCGTCAAAATATAGCGTCCGATAATAGCCAGATTTGACGGGGCATCTTGCGGGTCTGGTTTCTCCACCATGTCATTTACCCGATATACACCTTCTTCTATCTCATCACCGGCAATGACTCCATATTTGTTTGTCTCGTCTTTTGGAACTTCTTCAATCGCTACGATACAGCATTGATACTTCTCATAAAGCTTTACCATTTGAGAAAGAACGCCCTCACCTTCACCGTCACACAGGTCATCCGCGAGTACGACCGCAAAAGGTTCCTGACCGATAAGAGTCTCACCCGTTAAGATCGCATGCCCCAATCCCTTCATCTCGATCTGTCGGGTATAGGAAAATGTACACTGATTGATCAAAGAACGAATCTCGGTCAAATAGTGTTCTTTTGGGGTCCCAAGAATCTGGTGTTCAAGTTCATATGAAATATCAAAATGATCCTCAATGGCACGTTTTCCACGTCCTGTTACGATTGCCATTGTCGTCATCCCTGCATTCACTGCTTCTTCAACACCATACTCTATCAACGGACGGGTCAATACCGGCAGCATCTCTTTAGGCATTGCCTTAGTCGCAGGAAGAAAGCGTGTACCGTAACCGGCGGCAGGGAATAAACATTTTTTGATCATTAAAAAAACCTATATATAAAAATTTAAAGAATTATACCAACCCTACATAACATCAAGTTTATACATGGCTTGATCGATTAGATTATGTTAATAAATGATATTTTTGTTGCATTCTGTCATATTCTCAACTTCATAAATTGGTATCAGATATGCTTAGTTGAATAGACAATCACTGGAAATAATTATGGTAAAGATAACAGACTGGATAAATGATATTATACTTGACTATACGTATAGACGAAGAACCCGCTTAAGATAGTTTAAGTCTGAATTGAAAGCATTAAAAAGAACAATATTCAGACTATTCTGCTATTGGCAAACAGCCACTGATGTTTTAATACTTCATGAAATATCTTACATTAGATAAATCAAACTCGGTACATTGGATTCCAAATCTGTTTGTACGTAATTAAAAGCGATAAGAAGAATTTGTATGAAAAACTCTTAATAGTCTGAGAAGTTCTAAATTGAAATAGCACATAAAGTGACATCAAGTCAAAACCAAATTGTTTCGTTATTGCAAGTAAATCTTTTGGAAGTTCTTGTTTTTTGGAGGTTATCATATGGTGCGCTCGAAGGGATTCGAACCCCTGACCGCCGGTACCGCAAACCGGTGCTCTATCCAGCTGAGCTACGAACGCACATTTCTAAAGAAACTCGATTTCTCTCGTTTTGTAGGCCGAAATTATACCATCTATAGCTTATATTATAATTAAAACAAGCCTTTAAAACGACTATTGCATTTTTGAGATTTTTAATGCGAACTCAACTTCGCCCTTGGAAAGCGCAAGTTCTCTGGCAATGGACTCTTCATCCATCCCCTGCTTATACAAAGAGATGATTTTCTGATCATCTAGACCTGTTAAACTTTTTGGCATAGCAATAGATTTCATACCGTCTTCAATATGTCCTATACGCGCTTCCATCTGTTTTTTAAAATGCATGAAGGAGTTCTGTATCTCATTCAGACTGAAGGCTATTGGCTCTGCCATTGAGGCCAATTCCTGTTCCATCTTTCTTTCGAGTTCATCAGCGTCTATCGACGTATTGTCCTGTTTAATATGTGTCTCTATCTTTTCGACTTTTCGCTCCAAAGCAAAGAGCTGTTTATTAAAGTTATCCATGGTATTAGCCAAAAAACGAATCTGACGAGTGTTCTCACTGTCACGCATATACGAGTAGACAACGACAATGAAAAGAATGACTCCAAAAGAAATGAGTATTATCTCCGTATTCACCTTAATACCTTTTTCATTCATTTCCCTTCAGTTCGCGTATCATGATTCTTTCACGGGCCGTCACATAAGCGCCCCACTCTTTTTCATCTCTCTCATGAATTCTTACAATCTTGCCTAGTGATGGGTTCTCTGCAACAAAGAAGACACCTATCTCTCGTTGAGGATAGGTCGGCATACTGATGCGGCCATAATACTGTTGCGCCACTTCCAATTCATCGTCTTCCAACTTAAAGTAACCGAAACCTATACTCTCTATTTTTCCTTCTGAGCTCAAGCCAACACGGCTTGGTTTCTCATTTTTGATCAGACGCTCAAGATGATCGACTTTCCTGTGAAGTTCAACCAAAAGCTTCAGTGTGATCGGATCGCTTTCACTTGTCTCTCCTCTCGCCTTAGCTAACTTCAGCCATTGACCGATAGCGTCATCATCAGCCTCACTCAGACTATGATATTCACGTTCATGTAGACTCTCATCTGCAACATCATAGACAATGGAGATGGGAGCTTTTACTAAACGCGGCTGACTCACTGAAAAACCTTTTCCAAGATAATAAAAATTATAAATATAATACCCAAATATCCATTAACTGTAAAAAAAGCTCTGTCTATCTTCGTAAAATCCTTGTTAACAAGGTAATGCTCATACCCCAACATAAGAGCAGAGAAAGCGATAGCCATCATGGAAAATAATCCCAGATCAGCTTCCATCACAAATACAGACCAAAAGACAATCGTCAACAGATGAAAGAACTGTGCAATCCTAAAGGTATTCTTTGCACCAAACTTTGAGGGGATTGAATGCAACCCTTCCTCCTTGTCAAACTCGATGTCCTGTAGTGAATACAACAGATCAAACCCGGCCACCCAGAACAGAACCCCTGCACTCAGATAAAGTGACCATAGCGGTACAGCAGCCTGCACAGCTACAACACCGGCAATCGGAGCCAGACCTAAAGAGACACCTAGGATGATGTGTGCAAAGGCAGAAAAACGTTTAAAGTATGAGTACGATCCCAACACGGCCAAAATAGGCACCGAAAGATAGAATGCTAATTCATTGATAAAATAGGCAACCGCAATAAAGCCCATCGCATTGACGAAGGTAAAAAAAAGAATAGCCCTAGGGGTGATACGCCCATCCACGCTAGGACGAGAAGCCGTACGCGGATTTTTTACATCGATATCTCTATCGGCATACCGATTAAGTCCCATTGCAAAATTACGCGCTGTTACCGCCGCCAATACACCCATAAACAGTAAAGACCAACCGAACCAGCCATTTGCTGCGACTATCATCGCGATAAAAATAAAAGGGAGGGAGAAAACAGAGTGTTGAAACATCACCAGTTCATTAAAATTTTTTAAAGAGTTGAAAAATTTTCTCAAAAGATTATCCTAATGTTATATACGTCTTATTTGCATACAATATTAACGAAGAAGCCCTTTAAGAAACGATGATAGAAAGAAAACTTAAACAGTATCTATTCATATATTCTCATTTTTGAATAATTCCCATCGAAAAAGTTTTTCCCCTCTTCTAAGAACTTTAAAAAATCATCTTGGACACTTTTACTGTTGAGGGTCTGGATATGTTGTGCATTTTTTGCAAGCCATAACTCTTTGGGTGGATTTGAAAGCTCAAAAAGCTGCCATGAATGATTAGCGGAGATGATACCATCTTGAGATCCGTGCAAAAAAAGAATCGGCTTTTCAACTGCTGTTACCCTGTCTTTTGCATCATAATCATCACTCAAACTTAGATATGTTACCCATTGAAAAGGCCATGTCAACCAACTCTGGCTCAACTTTTCCTTGACAATATCTCTAAACCCTGTAAACGTCGAATCAATAATCACCGCCTTGATCTTCATATTATCTCTGGCATTAAGCGCATTTAAAAGTAGCGTACCGCCCAAGGATTGTCCACATACAAAATACTCTTTATTATAGAGACCTTCAAGGTAGGACAAAGCAGAGATCGTATCCTCAATACTGCCTTGAAGGTCAATTTGCCCATCAGACTTTCCATAACCTCGATAGTCAAAAATAAAGAGCTCATACCTTTTCTCTATCAACCATACCCAAGCCGCAAAATGAGAAGAGAGGTTCTGCGCATTGCCGTGAGCGACGAAGAGCAAACCTTTTGATCTCTGATTTGGATAAATATGCCATGCATGCAAAGTTGTCTTGTCTTTGGAATCAAAATAGAGATCATCATACTTCAACCCATAAAAATCAGGGGTGCGGTACGTCAGTGTATCCGGATAAAAAAAGAGTGAACTACAGCCTTGAAAAATCAAGGCCAAAAAGAGAGCGACAATGTATCTATTGTGCCGCATTGCCTGCTGCAAGGCCTATCGCTGTAAGAATGAAACCCAACATCGAAAATGCTGCCACCCAGAAGAACAGATGTAAGACTACTGCGACCCAGATTGCCCAGTCATTGTAACCCCCGACGTAGCGCATTGTCTCAATACGTTTTTGCTCATCTTCTATCTGTGCTTCGACCTCGAGACGTTTCTCCTTATAGGTCTTATAGACGAAATAAGGCGCATACCCACCTGTCAATACCCATAATATCAAGCCTCCTAAAGGGATAAAACTCGTCACGATTGTCAATACAAACAAAATCCCGGCTGCCAGATATGACTTTCGGTAAAGAAGATAAAAGATATTGCCAAAAAAGGCCCACCACGACCATTTCCATTTCATCACGTCAATACCGTTGATGCTAAATCTCTTAAACGCGTCAACATACCACTCCGTAACATCAGGCTTATCAATATACGCTTCGATCATCTTGTAATCATACTCTTCTATCGGTGCATATTTGTTTTCCATGTTCCTTCGCTCCTGCTATTGTACGTTTTGCTGATATTGCATTTGAAACTCTTGCATCTGCTGTTGATTCATCTGAGTATCTTCCAGTTTAGGCAATACTAACGCGGCCAAGATACCCAGCAGAACAATAATCGGGAAGACCCATGCTACCCAGGCATTATAGCCACCAACAACTCTCATCATCTCTATACGCTGTTCCTCATCCATAGTACTGGCCTCGATCTCATGCTTTTTCGTCTTGTAGACCTTATAGATGGCATAGGTAGAGAAACCACCTGCGAGTATACTGATTATGATTCCGGAAAAAGGGATAAACGATGCGAGGATCGAGATAAGCAAGAGCCCACCAGCTGCAGCATAGGCCTTACGATAAAGCAGAAACCATATCCCGCCGAAGAATGCCCACCATGACCAGTTCCACTTCATAACATCTACGCCATTCATATCATATTTGGAAAAAGAATTGGCATACCAAAGCCCTTTCTCCGGTGTATCAGGTTTCCCGACAAAAGCCTCAAGCATTCTTGCCTCATACTCCTCTGTTACTGTATCTTGGCCTGCTCTATTGGGTTCATGGAGCTCCTCTATCCCACTGCTGTTTTCTTCCACGTATATATCCTTGAAATTTTCTCTGTAAATTATTTGTTTTAAAGTATATAACCTGAAACTTTAAATAACTTTTTTTTACACCTCGTAAACAGCTTTTCAGTCGATACACATGTTACAATACGCCTATGAAAGAACTTGCCCTTATCGGACCCACTGCCTCAGGAAAAAGTGATCTGGCACTTAGACTTGCCCTTGAGTGCAATGCCTACATACTCTCACTCGATTCGCTCTCAATATACAAAGAGATAGATATCGCCTCAGCCAAGCCTTCGAAAGAGGAACTTTGTAAAGTCCCACACTTTGGAATTGATCTTATCTATCCCGACGAAGAGTTCTCTGTCGGTATCTTTGCCAGGGTCTACAAAGAGGTAAAACGCCAATGCGAAGATGAAAAAAAGAACCTTATCATCGTCGGAGGAAGCAGTTTCTATCTACGAACATTGATACAGGGGCTCTCGATTATCCCCGAGTACTCAAAGGAGACGCTGAGTAAGGTCAAAAAGCTTCTCATAGACTTGCCGTCCGCCTACCAACTGCTTTTTGAAGCGGATAATACTTATATGCAAGGCATTGATCCGAGCGACAGATACCGTATTGAGAAGATGCT
>JBFESZ010000017.1:0-28650 GCA_041548245.1 Sulfurimonadaceae bacterium | reverse complement strand
TGGAAGAAAATCTGCGAATTGTCGTCTTTGTCGATGAGCAAAAGAATGACTTGGATAACCCTTATATGTTGATATGGCGTGTCGTTAATAATATTGATGCTGGTCGTGATATCTACATGAAAGGTAACTGCGTTGGTGTGGATGGCACTAATAAAAACAGTTTGGACGGTTTTGAAAGAGAATGGCCCGGTGATGTAGAATGTACACCTTCGGTTATCCGTGCATTGCAGGATAAAAAGGTTTTAGATAAAGATGATTCTTTATATGATAGGTTTCAACTCTGATTTAAAAAAACAATATGTTAGAAAAGGGCTTGTATACTCATGTATATCGAGTCTGTATCAGATTTTAAAGACAGAACAATAATAAGAAAAGTTCATACTTTCAAGCTCTGATTATTCCCCTTATGTTTCATTTTGACCCATAGTTTATAATTATTTGAATTTTTTATACAATTGAGTTAATTCATTAAAACAGTTTTGGCAGGTTTAAGGCTTTAGGTATTAGAATAATTTCAAATGATTATCTTAGATTAAGAAAGCCCTGACACAGGACTCTCTTGTTTCTCTCAATTATGGAGTGTGTTTATGAAATTTCCCCTTTCTTTAGCGATTGGTGTGTTTTTACTGACAGTACCTGCATTAGAAGCTGCAGTGTATAAAGGTCAAAAGGAATACGTAAAAAAATGTCGTAAGTGTCATGGTGGAGGGCAGGCAGTTGCTGCTGCGAAGCGTATGAAAGAATGGAAGCAACTTCTTAATGGTAAAAACAAAGGTAGTGAGCTTGCCGGAATTCACCTTGATAACGACAAAGCGAAGAAGTCTTGGGAATATTTTAACAGTAAGAAATATAGAAAGAAAGCAAAACACTTACGTGATTTCATGGTCGAATATGCCAAGGATAGTGGTAACGTACCTGCGTGTAACTAAAGATCTTCCTGAATTATTGCTCCAACTCATTGAATCTTGATCTTTCAAGATTCAATCTTCCTTTTATGACAAAATGATTATAATCTTTTAAAAACTTCTGGGTAGAAATGCATTTTTATATTAAAAATATTTTGATTTTTTCTGTATTGTTTTTTTTAATATCTGCATGTGCGCCACTGCGTGATCAAGAAGCATCGCAATATGAATCTGTTGAAGAGAGTGCGCTTGAAGAACTTAAAAAAACTTATGAGGCGCTTGATACGATACAATCAATAGATATCGCATTGAATGTGCACCGTGATGATCTCTCTTCCCTCGTAAATATGAACTTTAAAGATTTTTCTCAATACTTCTGTGGACTACATTCAGGAGAGTTTTCTAATGTTGTTCTGGGGCATTTAGAATTTACTTTATCAGGACAACAAATCTCTTCTAAGCTCGATTTTTCATTCCAAGTCGATGCTTTGCAAGGAAAGATATTCGGTCATGTTAAAGCAAAACATGAATTTCAGGCAGGACGCGACCAGTTTATCATGGGAACGAACTTTGATGAAATAATTATTGAAAGAGTTGAGCAGGTCGAAGATAATATTAAAAGCAATGAGAACAGACATCTGATAGCATCTTCGGTAAAATCATTCATGAAGGCGCTTAATACGGAAATACGCAACTTTCCTTTAAGTATGCCGGTCGATATGAACTTTTTAAAAGGGATTAATGAGCAAGAGATTATTCGTTCGGCCGATTATAAATTACACTCAGCCACGCCGATTCATATATTAACCAAGATGAGAAAATATATTCCCTACATCCATAACAACGGTATTGTGTTTTTTGGTGCGAGCGAATTGAAAAAGTCTCCTGAGAATCTTGTGTTAAGTTCGATAGGTCCTCGTCTTTGGAGTGATTTAGATGATAAGATCAGTTCTCTTTTAGATAAAAGTATGGGTGTCTCACTTGAAGCGATAAAAGAGCACTCTTCTTGCTATGTTAGTAAGGTCTACCTTTCAAAACAGATGAATACGGCTTTGAGTAATATAGACCTTCGTTCGATCAAAAAATATTTTTTCACGCTTGATCAAAAAGATCATTCATTTTCAAAAGAAGTCGTTCTAAGAGACAAAAACCTACTCCCTTTATGTGATGAGGTGAAAAAGGATTGTTCTAAATCGTTACAAGAGTGTACAAGAGGATGTGACGATCATTATGGGTTTCACCGATGCGAGGACTGTTCGACACTAAATCCTTTTGAAAAAGTACGTTGTGTCAGTCGGCAAGAAGCTTGTAGGACGAAAGAGGAACTTCTGCTTTATGAATGTAAAAGAGATGAGAACAGGTGCAATGATAAGAATGACCATGTATTGAGTGAATGTCAGGCAGAGAATAGATTGCTGGTATCACAATGCAGTGAGAAAAAGAAGAGTTTGATCTTGAGCTATGATGCGATTACCCTAGCCAAGCTCCGACTGGACGTTGAGGTGGTAAACTCTTATGTGATACAACATACAAAAGGCATGATGTTTGATCAGCATCTGGATACTATTGAAGTAGATAAAGAGTTTGATGCTAATGTGGACTCGCGTATTGGATTTGAAGTCTCTAAGAGTTCGCATAGTGACATAGCTTGTTCACTTCAGAGAAGAGAGCCTCTGTTCACACACTCTTTTTCAAATCATCTGCGACAGAAGGTTAAAGTATCATTATCTGTTGAAGCATGTGATGATGGTACTTTGACAATAAAAGGAAAAAACAGAATTCAGAATATGCCGATTCAGCTCAATGCCACACCGTATGATAATCTTATTAAAGATGATATTTTTGTTCTGGATTGTCACTATTTAAATATCCCGATGCCATCTATTCCACAAACAGAACTACTGGATAAGAGTGATATTCCATCTGAATTGACTGTCATGCTTGGCAGAACAGAACTTAGATTTGAGGACGAAGAGATCTCTTTTCGAATCTCTCCTGTGAGTGTTAACCATACTATGGTGTTATTTCCACATATGTTGACAAGATCAATTAGCTTTAAAAAAGAGAGATGACTTCAGCAGTTTGTATGAGTTTATTGGGAGCCTATAAGCTCTTTTGAGGTCTTATTTTGCTAAAATGGCGTAATTTAGAAATCGGAGTATCGATTATGGAAAAAATGTGGTCTGGACGTTTTAGCGAATCCGCGTCATCGCTGTTGGATGAGTTTAATGCATCTATTATGTTCGATAGGGAACTTTATCAAGAAGATATTGAAGGATCTATTGCTCATGCGACAATGTTGATGGAGCAGGGGATATTAAGCAAAGATGAACTTGTGTCTATTAAAGAAGGATTGGCTCAGGTCAAAAAAGAGATAGAAGCCGGTGAGTTCATATGGGAGCTTAGCGATGAAGATCTGCATATGGCTATAGAAAAGCGTCTGACAGCCATTATTGGTGATACCGGTAAAAAGCTTCATACCGCTCGTAGCCGGAACGACCAGGTGGCAGTGGATTTTCGTCGGTATGTCCTTCGCAAAAACACAGAGATTATGACTTTGATCCATGATCTGATGAGCGCTTTGCACAAGGTTGCAGGTGATCATACAGAGACACTTATCCCAGGGATGACGCACCTGCAACATGCTCAACCGACTAACTTTGCTTTTCATCTTATGGCATATGGATCAATGTTCAAGCGTGATTTTGAACGTTTTAAAGACTCCCATCGAAGAAACAATATCTCTCCATTAGGGTGTGCAGCACTTGCCGGTACACCTCATAATATCAATCGTCAAATCACTGCTGATCAGCTTGGTTTTGATTCTGTCAGTACAAATTGTCTAGACACGGTAAGTGACAGGGACTTCGCTATAGAGATTCTCTTTAATATCTCTATGACGATGATGCATATATCGCGTCTTGCTGAAGAGATGATCCTTTGGTCTTCGTATGAGTTCAAATTTATCACATTTAGCGATGCCTATTCGACAGGTTCTTCTATCATGCCACAAAAGAAAAATCCCGATGCTGCAGAGCTTCTTCGTGGAAAAAGCGGCCGTGTCTATGGAAACTTGATGAGTCTTTTGACGGTTATGAAGGGACTTCCTCTGGCATATAACAAAGATACGCAAGAAGATAAAGAGGGTGTTTTTGACAGTGTCAGAACTATTGAAATCTCATTAAAGATACTTAAAGAGTCGCTACTAACGTTAACCGTTCATAAAGACAATATGGAAGCGGCATGTAAGATAGGACATCTTTCTGCGACAGATCTAGCAGATTATCTGGTGGAACATTGTAATATTCCGTTCAGAGAGGCACACTTTATTACTGGTAAAGCTGTCGCTAAATCGGAAGAGCTGAATATTGACCTGAGCGATATCGCTTTTGAAGAGTTGCAGGCTATCGATGAGCGTATCCAAAAGAATGTAATGCCATACCTGAGTATTAAGCATTCGATGAATGCAAGAACATCTGAGGGTGGGACGGCAACAGTCCGCACGGTTGAACAACTTGCAAAATTCAATACATGGTTAGAGGAGAATAAATAAATGAATGTAAAGATCACACATCAGGATGGAATGAAGTTTGAAGCGAAGACGGAAAAATCGTCTTTTATCATAGATTGTCCGACAATCAGTCCGATAGAGTATTTTTTGGCAGGAATTATCTGCTGTACGGCGACAGACATGGTGATGGTACCGCAAAAACAGGGTATTGAAGTGAAAGACCTTGTCATTGACGGAGATGTTGTCAGAGCTGAGGATATGCCTAGAAAGTTTAACAGTCTCCATTTAGACTACAGCTTTAATTCATCGGCAGAAGACGACTTGGCGGCACGCTGGGTCATGGCAAGTATTGAGACCTATTGTTCGACATTGAACACTATCCGCGGTGTTACGAAGATTACGTATTCTATCACACATAACGGTCAAAAGATTCGTGACAAGGCTGAGATCATCTCAGGTGAGTCAACAACTGATTTTGGTGCACTTGAAGGATGCTGTCCATCTTAGTGACTGATAAAATCAGGTCTTGCTAAAGATCTGATTTAAATCAAAACTGTCTTTTCTGCTTTTTTCAATACATGTTTTTAGATTATGATATTAACCTCTTTATAAATCATCATTCTTTGTTATATGGATTATAGGTTGTTTTTGGGAAATAATCAAAGTGATTGTTTGAAACAAAATTAGAATAGGGGAGAAACAGATCAAGAAAGGGTTCTATTAAGAAGTCTTTTCTGTATAACGACTTCCTATAGGAAGTCTTTTGGATCGGCATCTGCAAAGTGTCCCCAAGCGAGCTTTGTCCCGCCAAGTACATGCCAATGCAGGTGTTTTACCTCTTGGCCTCCATTGTGACCTACATTGGTGATCACTCTATATCCGGACTCTTTGATACCTACGGTTTCGGCTATCTCTTGAATGAATGATGTCATGCCTGCCATTGTCTCTGCGGAGACTTCGTTAAAACTGTCTACATGGATTTTTGGTATAACTAAGATATGAGCTGGAGCTTTAGGATTGATGTCGTGAAATGCTATGAAATCGTCACTCTCTTTGACCATATTTGCTGGAAGTTCTCCATTTACGATTTTACAAAATATACACATGTTCTTTTCCTTTGTTTACTATAAAAACATTATAACCTAAAAATAAAAAAGTTAGGCGTTCTTATCGTTAAAGCCGATTGTAATGGATTTTTGCCTATAATCGCGACATTATAATCTTAAGAGCTATGTCTCTTGAAGAAGGAACTACTTTGACCGAGTGGATAGAAAAGATTGAATCAGCAGACTCTCCTTCCGTAATAGAAGAGATTCGTGTTGCTGTTTTTGGTAAAAAAGGTGTATTGACTAAAGCCTTTGCTGAAATGAAAAATGCGGCAAATGAGGACAAGGCGCGTATTGCCAAGGAACTCAATGAGATGAAGGCAAAGCTCAATACACTTTTGAATGAGAAAAAAGTTGTATTAGAGACAGAAGCACTTAAAGAGGCTATGAAAGCAGAGGGGATTGATGTTTCCCTCTTCTCTCCTTCAAGCCAACGTGGTGCGACGCACCCTGTTATGGATACGATGGATAGAGTAATTGAGTATTTCTCTAATCTAAACTTCTCTGTCGAAACAGGACCTATGGTCGAAGACGACTTTCATAACTTTGAAGCGTTGAATCTTCCCAAGTATCATCCGGCACGTGATATGCAGGATACCTTTTATTTCAAAGATGAGTCACTTTTGCGTACGCACACTTCTCCTGTTCAGATACGTACGATGATGAAGTCTCAGCCCCCAATTCGAATGATTGCGCCGGGCTCAGTCTTCAGACGTGACTTTGATATTACACATACACCGATGTTTCATCAGATTGAGGGTCTTTTGGTTGATGAAAAGGGTAAGGTCTCTTTTGCTAACTTGAAGTTTATTCTTGAAGGATTCCTACACCATATGTTTGGCGATGTGGATGTACGTTTTCGTCCTTCATTTTTCCCATTTACAGAACCGTCTGCCGAGGTTGATATCTCATGTATCTTCTGTAAAGGAGAAGGTTGCCGCGTTTGTTCGAAAACCGGATGGTTGGAAGTGCTTGGATGCGGAATTGTTGATCCTAATGTTTTTAAGGCCGTTGGATATAAAGAGGTGAGTGGATATGCCTTTGGTCTTGGTATTGAGCGTTTTGCAATGCTTATTCATCAAATACCAGATTTACGATCGCTGTTTGAAGGTGATGTTAGACTATTGGAGCAATTTAGATGATAATAACAAAAAGCTGGTTAAATGAGTGGATCGATATTGAAGATAAAAGCGGCGAAGAGCTTGCCAAAACATTTAATGCAATAGGTCTTGAAGTCGATAGACATGAAGTCTATACCGTTCCGAAGAAGATTGTTGTGGGTAAGGTTCTTTCTTGTGAAAAGCATCCTGATGCAGACAAACTAAACATCTGTCAGGTCGACATAGGAACAGCGACGCGTCAAATCGTCTGTGGTGCAGCCAATGTCCGTCCTGATATTTATGTCGCTGTAGCGACTATTGGTGCAGAGATGCCAAGCGGTCTGAAGATCAAGCCGGTACAACTTCGTGGTGTTGAGTCTGTGGGTATGATCTGTTCATCAACTGAACTTGGGCTTCCTCCACTTGAAGAAGGAATTATGATTCTTGATGAGAGTATCGGAGAACTTAACCTTGGTGATGAACTAAGTGAAAACCCTTATTTGAATGATGAACTTATCGAACTTGAACTCACAGCCAATCGTGGTGACTGTCTGAGTATCAACGGTGTTGCCCGTGATCTTTCTGCTGCTTATGACATTGAATTAAAAGAGCGTCAGAAGTCGGCTGATGAAGAGAAACAAATCGGCATTGGCCGTATTCTGCACCTTAATCACGAACAACAGACAGATGTTAATCTGATGTATAAGGCCGTTAAGAAAAATAATTTTACACTACCGGTACTTTTACGTCTGCGTCTGTCTATGATCGAAGAAAAGTGCCAGTCATCGATTGACGCACTCTTGTTTTATGCGACCTATAGTTCAGGTGTGATATTACGTGCTTATGGATACAACGCATTCCCAATGGAACAGGAGAAAGCACAGATCACTATCGATATTGATGAAAATGGTTATCTGATCACTCGTGGAAACACAAAAGCATCCACAGTCGGTATCATTCAATACGACGAAGCTCGTGTTAGCCCAGAAGACGAGATAGTGATATTGGAAGCATCCTATATTCATCCGGATACTATTTCTAGAAAGATGGCAGAACATAAGATTGAAAACGGTCCGCTGTTCTATAGAACTTCACGCGGTTCTGAGCCAAATCTCAAGTTTGGACTGGAGTATTGTCAAGAACTTTTTAATACCTATGCGAAAACCGAGATATTCGGGGGAAGCCTGGAGCTTATCTCTCCGTTTGAAGAGAAAGTTCTGCATATGAATATTGAAGATATTAACAATATCATCGGTATGGATGTAGAGAAGACACATGTAACCCAGTTGCTCAAAAACCTTGGTTTTAGTATGTTAAAGTCCCAAGCAGGTCAAATCGTCGTGGGTGTGCCTCAATTCAGACATGATGTATCCAATGAGCAGGATATTGTTGAAGAGATCGTACGTCTGATCGGTATTGACAATATCCCATCAAAGGCTTATTCATTTACCGAAAAAGCTCATACCGATGATGCAAGTGAGTTTTTTGCCAAACGCAAACATTATCGTCAGCGTGCAGCAGATTGTGGTTTTTTTGAATCCGTTCAATTTGTCTTTGGTGAAAGAGAAAAACTTAAAGAGTTTAATTTTGATGTCGTTGAAGATAAACTAGAGCTTCTTAATCCGATTGCAGGGACACTTGACACGCTTCGTTCTACACTTTTGTTAGGACTCTTGAATGCTTCAAGTGCCAACATGAAGGTGGGGCGTAAACAGGTCAAGCTTTTTGAAGTAGGTTCTGTCTTTGATAGGCAGCGTAATGAATCAACGAATATGGCTTTTGTCTTTTCGGGTCAAGAGAGTGCTGAAAAGATTGCAAACCATGGTAAGCCAGAAGCCATCGGTTTTGCGGAGTTTGTACAAAATATTTCTAATGTTATCGGAGACTTTGAGCTTCGCCAAGCGGAGTTGTCACATGGACTTGCTCATCCATATCAAAGTGCACAGATGGTTGTCGATGGTACTGTCGTCGGAACACTTTTTAAACTGCATCCTTCCGTGCAAAAAGAGTACGATTTGGATAGTACCTACCTGTGTGAGATCAGTTTTGATACTTTAAAATATAGTCTTAATGTGTTTACTTCATATTCTAAATATCAGGCCTCTTACAGAGATATTTCTGTGGTTATTCCAAAATCATTGAAGTATGCGGAACTAAAAAGCGTGATTCAGGAAGCACAAAGTTCTGAAGTTGTCCGTTTTTATCCGGTAGATACCTATGAGAGTGAAGAGTTGGGTGAGAATATGAGTCTGACACTGCGTTTTATGCTTCAATCAGAAGAGAAGACTCTTGAAGAGGAAGATATTACTTCTTCAATGGACTCTATCTTGACGGCACTCAATGATAGGTTAGGAATTACTTTACGATGACAACAGCGACAATCTATTCAATCGAAAAGGGGTTTGGCATTAAATGTGATGCCATCGCACCGGACAAATCAATTTCCCACCGTTCAGCAATGTTTTCCCTTCTGGCTAAGGGAGAATCAGTTATTGAAAACTTTTTACGTGCAGAAGATACGATGAACACACTTCAGATCGTAAAAGACCTTGGTGCTAAAGTTGAAGATGACGGTAGGGTGCTTCGTATCAGCTCTAACGGTATTCAAGAACCTTTTGATATTTTAGATTGTGGAAACTCAGGGACAGGAATGCGACTGTTCTGCGGTCTTTTGGCCTCTGCAAAAGGGCATTTTGTCTTAACGGGTGATGAATATCTTAAACGTCGTCCGATGAAACGCGTGACGAAACCATTAAAAGATATCGGTGCTTTTTTAGATGGGAGACATGAAGGTGATCTCGCTCCATTAAGTATTAGGGGTGGAAGTCTCAAGGCCTTTGACTATACTTCCACAATTGCTTCTGCCCAAGTCAAATCAGCGATGATCTTAGCAGCGCTTTCAGCCGATGGTGAGTGTTCCTATACGGAACCGGAACTGAGCCGCGACCATACAGAACGCATGCTAAAAGGGATGGGTGCAGAACTCGAAGTTAGTGGAACAACGACTAAGATAAAACCGCTTAAATCTCTTTTAGAACCTCTACACATTCGCGTACCGGCTGATCCGTCTTCTGCATTTTTCTTTGCAGTCGCTGCAGCGATTATTCCGGGTTCAGAGGTAGTGATTGAAGGCGTCACATTTAATCCTACACGTATTGAAGCATTCAAAGCGTTAGAGAGAATGGGAACACAGATTTCTTATGAGCTAAAAGACGAAAAGTACGAACCGATTGGTGATATTCATGTAAAATACGCCCCTTTAAAAGCGATTACCGTTGAAGAAAACATCTCCTGGCTGATCGACGAACTGCCTGCACTCTCTATTGCAATGGCATGTGCAGAGGGCACAAGTACTGTGAAGAATGCGGAAGAGTTACGTGTAAAAGAGAGCGACAGAATATCAAGCGTAGTAGACAATCTGAACAATTGTGATATCAAAACAGCAGAGTTTGAAGATGGTTATACGGTTACAGGCGGTACCCTGCAACCTGCTTTGATTAACTCTTTTGGAGACCACCGTATTGCCATGAGTTTTGCTATCGCAGGCCTTAGATGTGGAATGAAGATTGAAGATATTGATTGTATTCAGACCTCGTTTCCAAATTTTTTCGACATACTTAAAGAGATCACGAAGGTAGAGCTGTAAGATGAATGTAAAACTAGCTGAAAACTACGGATTTTGTTTTGGCGTCAAGCGTGCCATTAAAATTGCTGAAGAGAATGTTGGCTCAGCAACTTACGGTCCTTTAATCCATAATTCTAAAGAGATCGACCGTCTGAAAGAGGACTATAAGGTCTCTTTGGTAGAAGATATTTCAACATTTAAAGCTGGGGACAAGGCGGTTATCAGAACACATGGTATACCAAAAAATGAATTGGCTGCTTTACAAAAGAGGGAAATTGAAGTCATCGATGCGACTTGTCCTTATGTGACAAAGCCCCCGCAAATCTGTGAAGAGATGAGCAAAGAGGGATATGACATCGTTATCTTTGGGGATGCTAATCATCCTGAGATCAAGGGTGTTATGTCTTATGCTGAGAAAGGGGCTACCGTTATAGAGAATGTTGAAGAGCTCGAAGGCAAGCATTTTAGTGAGAAGATAGCTGTCGTTGCTCAGACAACACGCAAGGTCGAAGAGTTTATGAAGATCTGTAATTATCTTATACGTTCACATAAAGAAGTACGTGTCTTCAATACGATCTGTAATGCGACTTTTGACAACCAGGATGCAGTACGTAAGCTTGCCAAAGAGTCAGATGTCATGGTTATCATCGGTGGTAAAAACTCATCCAATACCAAACAGCTGCACTCCATAGCAAAAGAGGACTGTTGTGACAGCTATCTTGTTGAAGGTCCTGATGACCTGGAAGCTTCATGGTTTACATCAAAAGAAGAGTGCGGTATCAGTGCGGGTGCCTCCACACCAGATTGGATCATCAAGCAGGTCATGGAAAAGATTAAAGAACTTTCTACTTAAAAGTCGAAGATATCGTCCATATCGCCTTCATCTTCTGGCGGCGGGACGATAAGTGTTATGATCTGTTGTATACTCAGTGCAGTAGGCTCATGAATGTGGTGGGCATTTCGCATAGCGAGACTCTCGATCTGAAAACGATCTATATAGCGTTCTATATCTGAACTTACGGCATCAAAGAGCATCAATACACTGTCTGGGTTTGTATTCATTAAATTCAAGAAAGCTTCCATATTGTTTTCCATAGTCGTCGCAAGTTGAGTAAAGCTTGTTGAGAGAAGGTCTAAAAATGGGGAATAGAAAACGAATATCGACGATGCCTTGTAGAGGTTTTGTATAATGGTACGGATTTCTTCTACATTTTTATATGTTTCAAACCTTGAGATGATTTCAGGTATCTCCGTGAAGATCTCACTCAGATCAGCACAATGATCCGATAGCAAGAGGACATTTTCCGCTCCTTCATCTTCATCCTCTTTAAAATAGTCTGAAAGAATTTCGGTATCAACACTTCCATGAATATTATGGATGACTTCCTCGAGTTCTTCCTTGTCTTCTTTCTCAATTTTGGCATTCTTCTCTTGAATAAGGCCTTCAATCTGGTGATGCTTGGCCTGAATTGTATGTTCAGAAGCACGAAGTTTCTTTAGCTGTTCTTCCAGGAGTGCATTCTTTTCATTCAACTCTTCTATGAGTTGAAGATTGATAATTTGAGTGTAGGCATCTCGGCATACCGGATAAAGTGTTGTTATAAGATCTTCCATGTGTACAGGCTTGAGGATAAAGCCATTTGCCCCTGTCCGAATAAGGTCGATAAGTATATGGGATTCATCATGAGCTGAGATGATAACAATCTTCTGTTCAGAGTTGATTTCCCTGATCTTTTTTGACATCTCTATGCCATTCATTTTAGGCATATTGACATCACTGATGACAAGGTCATAAAAATTATTATTATACTTTTCTAGTCCGGCACTTCCATCTTCAGCAGTATCTACGTTTTTGAATAACATTTTAAAAAGAGCTTCGGTTTCATTTCGAAGGTTTGCATCATCTTCAACATATAAAACATTAAGATCATTTGAATATTTGTGAAGGTCCTTGATATTGTGCATATAGTGTCCTGAATATGTATAAATCGTATTCTATAATGTTAGCATGCTATATGTAAAAGTAGCTTAACTCATCTAAGCGAAGAGATATTTTTCCATTTATACTTATTATTTTCATAACATCATTAGATATAAAGCTACAACAAGGATAGATTAGATATAATTTGCAAATTTTTATAATCAGGGTGTCTGGAAAGGATGCCCATAACAAAGGGATATTTGTATGGCTCAAGAGCTCGAACCAATGGAAGAAGAAAACTTTGCGGCGATGTTTGAAGCATCAGAAAAACGTGCTGAAGAATCAAATCGTATAGCTGAAGGCGTAATCGTAGAGATCCAAGAAGATAAAGCACTCGTAGATGTGGGTGAAAAACTAGAGGGTATTTTATACCTAAACGAGATTCAAGATGAATCAGGTGAATTAAAATACAAAGTTAATGATACTATTCAAGTGATGGTAATGGGATATCGTAATGAGCGTCCTAAAATCTCTCATAAGAAAGTAATGGAACAACTTAAGACTTTAGAATTTATCAAAGCTCATAAAGATAACTATGAAGATCTTTTAGTTGAAGGTACCATCACAAAGAAAAATCGCGGTGGATATATTGTTGAGGCAGATGGTGTCAATTTCTTTATGCCACGCTCACTTGCAGCACTCAAAGATGATGACAGTATAGTAGGCCGTAAAGTTAAAGCGGCAGTTGTTAAGATTGATGAAGATGAGAACTCTATAGTTCTTTCTCGCCGTAAACTTCTTAATGAAGATCGTAAAAAACGCAAGCAGGTCATCGATGCTCTTCTTGAAGAGGATGTTGTTGTTGAAGGAACGATCAAGAAAATTACTTCTTATGGTATGTTTGTAGATGTCGGTGGGGTAGATGGCCTTGTGCACTATAACGAGATCTCTTACAAAGGGCCGGTTAACCCGTCTAAATATTACAAAGAGGGTGATGTTGTTCAGTGTAAAGCTATTGCATATGATAAAGACAAGCGTCACCTTTCACTTTCAATCAAAGCTGTTATGTCTGATCCTTGGGAAGAAGTTGAGTCTGAGTTGGATGAAGGTGATACTATTACGGTAACGGTTTCTAATGTCGAGCCGTATGGTGTATTTGTTGACCTTGGTAATGATATCGAAGGTTTCCTGCATGTATCTGAGATCACTTGGGACAAGAACATTAAATCACCAAAAGATTATTTGGAAGTAGGGCAAGAGATCGATGTTGAAGTAATTGAGATCGACTCTAAAAAACATAAACTACGTGTTTCATTAAAGTCATTATTACCGAAACCTTTTGATGAATTTGTCAAGACTTCACGTGAAGGTGATATCGTTACAGGGACTGTTACTACACTGACTGACTTTGGTGCTTTTGTCCGTATTGGAAGTGTTGAAGGCCTTTTACATAATCAAGACTGTTCATGGGATAAAAACACTAAGGCAAAAGACCTTTTCAAAGTTGGTGATGAGGTTGAAGTGAAGATTGTTAAGATCAACCGTGATGAAGAAAAAATCTCACTTAATCGCAAAGCACTTCTTGAAAGTCCGGTTGACAAGTTTGCTAAAGAGCATAAAATCAATGAGATCGTTAAAGGTAAGGTTCGTGACGTCAAAGATTTCGGAGTATTCGTTTCACTTGAAGGTGATATGGATGCGCTTATCCGTAATGAAGATCTTGAACCTTTAGTGGCAGAGGAACTTAACCCTGGTGATGAAATCGAAGCGGCTATAGCTGTAATCGATGTTAAGCGTGATCGTGTTCGCCTTTCTGTTAAAAAACTTCAACGTCTTAAAGACCAGGATGTTTTAGCTGAAGTCAATGCGCAAAATGATGAGTCGAACTCTTTAGGTGATCTTATTAAAGACCAACTGAAGTAAGCTAAAATGCATAAGATGCTTGCACGATGGCTTTTTCCGGCAATATTTGTCGGAGTTGCCATTTTCTTGATTTTCTTTTTGGTTCAAGTTAATCAAACGGATGCAGTCATCTATGATGAAAAAGCAGATATCCCCCAAGCACAACAATTACCTGATATCCCAAGTCGAGAGAAATGGATAGAACGTTTTTCTGAACGTGAGAATCAGGGTTATTTTTATCCTGTTACTGAGATCTTTGTTGAAGTGGATTTGAAAGAACCACCCAAAAAGACAACAATATATCAGCTCAGAGCTGGAGATTTGGACCCTTATCAAATCTTCTGTCTTAAAGAGGTGTTAAAACAGTATCAGGTTAAATATATGTTTGAACAGAATAAGGATGAGACGAAGCTTGTCATCCATTCAAAAAACTTGGATCAATTAAAAAGCATAGTAAAATCATTAAAAAATTATGCTATAAATGCGAACATAATTAAACTTATAAGATAAACGGTATCCAAAATACTAAATTTAGTACTTTGGATACCATTTTATATATTGAGTAGAAGGAAATTTTATATGTCAAAGCCTAAAATAGTAGTATGTGACCATATTCATGAAGCTGGTCTTGAAATGCTTAAAAACGATGAGCAGATTGAGTATATATTTGCAGCGGATGTTGATAAAACATCACTTTTAGATGTCATTGCTACAGCTGATGTTGCTATCACACGTAGTTCAACAGATGTAGACGATAAGTTTCTGGCTGCTGCTAAAAATATGAAAGCAGTTGTACGTGCGGGTGTCGGTGTCGATAATGTTGATATTGACGGCTGTTCGAAAGAGGGTATAATCGTAATGAATGTACCTACAGCAAATACTATTGCTGCTGTTGAGCTTACAATGGCGCATATGCTCTCATGTATGCGGATGTTCCCGTACTCTCACGATCATCTTAAAAACCAGAGAATCTGGAAGCGAGAGAAGTGGTATGGACATGAACTTAAAGGTAAACGTCTTGGTATTATAGGCTTTGGTAACATTGGTAGCCGTGTAGGTATCCGTGCGAAAGCCTTTGAAATGGATATTGTTGCTTACGACCCATATATTTCTTCTTCTAAAGTAACTGATCTGGGTATGACATATACGGAAAATTTTGATGATATCTTGTCTTGTGATATCATCACTATCCATACGCCTAAGAATAAAGAGACACTCAATATGATCGATGAAGAAGAGATCGCTAAGATGAAAGACGGTGTCGTTCTTATCAACTGTGCACGTGGTGGTCTTTATAATGAAGAAGCACTTTATAATAATCTGAAGTCAGGTAAGATCCGGTTTGCCGGGATTGATGTCTTTAATAAAGAGCCAGCGACAGACCATCCTCTGTTAGACCTTGATAATATTGTTGTCTCACCTCACCTTGGTGCAAATACATTTGAATCTCAATACAATATCGGTACGCAAGCAGCATCACAGGCACTCAATGCGGCTAAAGGGATTGAGTTCAAAAATGCGTTTAATCTGCCGATTGATGAGAATAAGATTCCTTCTTTTGTCAAACCATTCTTGGAACTTGCACAAAAGACAGCTTTCTTGGCTGCACAAACGAACAAAGCACCAATCAAGTCGATCAAAGTATCTGCAGAAGGTGATATCGCTGCCTACCTAAAGTCATTGATGACTTTCGTTACGGTGGGTGCGTTAACAGAAGCTCTTGGTGAAAAGATAAACTACGTCAATGCAGAATTCGTTGCAAAAGACCGTGGTATCTTGCTTGATTTTGAAGAAGAGGCAAATACCAGTATCTATAAGAACAAGATCACTATCAAAGTGACAACGGAGAAAAACGTTATTTCTATCTCTTCAACAATCTTTGAAGAAGGTGTTCAACGTATCGTAGATATCAATGGATTTGATCTAGACATCGAGCCAAAAGGTAATATGATCATCTTTAAAAATACAGATGTTCCAGGAGTAATAGGTCATGTTGGTACAACGTTGGCCAAGCATGATGTCAATATCGCTGATTTCCGTTTAGGGCGTAATAATGACCAGGCTTTGGCTGTTATTATCGTTGACTCTAAGGTTTCTAAAGAGACACTTCAGGAACTCTCAGAGCTTGAAGCATGTATCAGCGTAGACTACGCACAACTATAAAAGCTTTATCGGCTGTCCTTTACGGACAGTTCCTCTTTTCTTTATATCTCTAACATATTTTTAATAATTGATTTTTACTATCTTTGAGAAAGTACGACTATGATAATTGTTTTTAACATAGTCTGACTGATGATTATACAAGCTTGGGTTTAGATAAAAGACTGCCCTGGAAGTATTTGATTCCCATTTTTTCTAAAAACTCTTTTATGCTCTTATTTTCAATGTTGTTTGCAATGATTTTGATGTCGAGACGTTCGATAAGGCTTTGCAAGACAGGATTATTCTGTGCCTGTTCTCCTTGAAGCATACTGTACAGGTACTGACTGTCAATTTTAATATATTCAGGTTTGATCATCTGAAGGTAGTTCAAATTACTCTCCTCCTCAATATTAAAACGATCAATTCCAAAACAGTGACCGGCATTTCTTAGCATGTTTGAGAATTCCGTCCCTTCGTTCACACAACTTAGGAGACTGTGATTTGATATTTCAAAGCTGAGCTTGCAATCTTGTGAAATACTTGCTAAACGCCCTTTTAACCATTGTACACTCTCTTTGTCTTGTATAAAACGTGAAGAGATATTGATGGCAATATTATTTTGGTGTATTTTTGGCTCTTTAATCGCATAATTGATCACATTTTGATCAAGTTCTGTATCCAATCCCATCTTATGCACCAGTGGAATGAAATCACCGGCTTCATGCATCTGTCTATTTTCATCAAAAAGTCGTACATAGGCCTCAGCGTGCAAGACATTGTTTTCATTGTCATACACATCTTGCAAAGCCAAGGCAATAGAATGCTCTTTGATTCTTCTTTTGATAATATCTTTTTGCAAAGTATTATTTTCTGCACCCTCATCACTACTATAGTGAATTGTGTTCTTTTGGGTGTCTAGCAAACTTTTTTCTATTTTGTTGATAATTCCTGCGGCATTGTCTTGTGTATTATAGGTTGTCTGTACCAATTTAATCGAGCATTCACATTCTGATACACAATCATGCTCGAGAGCGATCATTGCTTGAGTGAGAAGTTCATCGGCATAGTTTTCGATATCCTCCTTTTGTAAACCTGGAAAGATCATAGAAAACTTTGTGCCGTCTATACGTGAAATGAGTGCACTTTTCTCATTCTGAAGTTTGTTTTTGACAATTGTGGCAAGTTTTTGGATGAGAAGGTCTACATTCTCATGCCCAATGACTCTGTTCGCATCACTGATCCCGTCAAAATAGAGGGTAAGAATAACACCATTGGCATCAGCCTCATGTGATGCGATAAACTCATTGATCTTCTGTTCAAAAAAGTTTCGGTTACCCAAAGAGGTTAAAGTGTCAGTATAGAGTGCCTTATGGTAATTCTTGACAGCGGCAGCCTCTTTTTCAAATATCTCTTTGACTTTGAGTACCATTTTATTCATAGCTAGGGTGACTTCTTTGAACTCTGTGGTACTTGGGATGTTTTCATTGATAAGACATTGATTGTCACTCACTGCTTCAGCCTGTTCTTTAAGTCTCTGCAAAGATGATAGAATAAGTTTTAAGAGGAAGAACAAGAGTGTGAAGGTCAACAGGGCGATAATGAAAAAAGTCTGAATCAGTTCAAGAAAGTTCTCATAAAGTTTTACGTGGGCATTGTCTTCTAATGATGTGATTTGAATCTGACCGATAGGGTTCCAGCCAGAAGAGACATTTGAGGAGGCAATAGGGGTTTCAAAACTGTAAAGTTTGCTAAACCATACAGGGATATCAAGTGAAGTTTCTTCTTTTGTACGTTTAAAAATTTTTTTACCATCATTATCCAAAAGGCTTATCTCTTTATAGTATCCACTATCAAACACTGCATTGATCATCGTTGACATGGTATTGATATCGCCTCTGGCATTTGAGAGAGAAAGACTTAAGGTAGCAGCGCTGTTTTGTGCATTGGCATAGAGCTCCTGTTGTGCATACTGTTTTGCTGAGTGAAAGTTGAGTGTCATTACAGTAAGAATAACGACAAACAAAAAGAGCGACATGACAATACTGATCTGCTTAAAGAGACTCATAGTTTATTCCTTTTAACGCGATTAATAAGTTTTTCCCACTTTTTATGGGTGCTTTTGTTTGATTTGCTAAGTGTATGGAGTGTATTGGCATTGAAGTTATACACAGGTGTAAGGTCTGAGCGTTGTGATGCTTTTAATATCTCTGGATTAAGATTGTCTATAATCAAGGGATCTGATTGGGGCGTTTCAAAGTAACTAAGAACCATATGAGGTTGTTTGAATTCAGTAGAATTCACATAAGTGAAATAGAGCTTTTTTGGATCTATATTTAGGGTAATCAACGCAAAATATTTGGCGATGACAAAATCCTCACTGTCACCTTTGTTCCGTCCTAAAAACTCAAGTGGTGTTGCCCAATAGTCATCCTGTTTCCAGGTTTTTATATCGCTTTCATAGGTGACACTGTTGAAAAATTCGTTGACGAGATTAAGTTTGTTGTTTAAGTTTAAATGCTCGGCCTGCTCTAACATCGTGTTATAACTCAGGTATCGGCTGAGAACATGACCACTATATTTTCGTTCGGCTTTTTTCATAATCTTTTCAGAAATGGGCCCACCATTAAAAGCGAAAAGCGTGGAGATAAAGAATAATATTATTAAACTTAATAATTTCATGCTTTTATTCTAGCATTATTTTTAAAGATTAAAAACTTTTTTGAGTGTTTTAAGGAAAATGATTCATATTTTATCTGTTCGTAGTTGTACTCTTGCGGCAAAAGCTTTGTGATTTATTACAATTTGGATAAAATTTCAAAATAATATTTAATTTAACAGGATAGCAAATGGCAACTATTGGCATGGGTGATATTAAAAAGGGTGTACGTCTCGAGATTTCGGGTGTTCCGTATAAAGTCGTAGAATTTCAACACGTAAAACCGGGAAAAGGCGCGGCTTTTGTACGCTGTAAGATCAAAAGCTTTTTAAATGGTAAAGTGGTTGAAAAGACAGTCCATGCTGGAGACAAGTTTGAAGTTCCGAATATGCAACAAAAAACGATGCAGTTCCTTTATGATGATGGTGAAATGTATCAGTTCATGGACAATGAGACTTATGATCAGTTGGGTCTTTCATATGAACAGTGTGATGATGCAAGCAAATGGTTTAAAGACGGTATCAATGTTGATATCAGTTTTCATAATGGAAATGCGATCGGGGTTGAAGCACCTGCAACAATGGAGCTTGAAGTGACTGAGACAGGTCCAAAGGATAAAGGTGATACAACTAGCGGTTCAAAAAAACCGGCGACCTTGGAAACGGGTGCCGTTGTCCAAGTTCCATATCATATCTTAACAGGAGATATCATCAAGGTCAATACAGTTGACGGTGAGTATCTGGAAAAAGTAAAATAAACTTCTGAAACGAGAATCAACATGATTTTCGTTTCCTCGTCTAGAGCATATAATGCGGCCCCTTTATACAAACACTTTTCTTAAATGAAATTGTCTCAGCATTTTATTGATATCTTTCTTTTTTAAGTTACAATTATCCAAGAACTCTACTTAGCACCGTTGTACAAGGTGTAATGATCGATAGCATAAAAGGAGATATTATGTCTAAAGTTTTAATCCCACTTGCAGAAGGTTTTGAAGAGCTTGAAGCTGTCAGTCTGATAGATGTATTACGTCGGGCAAAGATTGAAGTTGTCGTTGCAGGTGTAGGTGCCAAATCCGTTGCCGGTGCACACCATATCAAGATCGAGACTGAATGTTTGGTCTCACAGGTCAGCAGTGATGATTTGGATATGATCGTGCTTCCCGGAGGATGGGGTGGAACCAACATCCTTGCTAACAATTTGGATGTACAATCTTTGTTAAAAGAGATGCAAGATTCAGGAAAAATGATCGGGGCGATATGTGCCGCTCCTTTTGCGCTTGAGCAGGCAGGTGTTTTGAGTCAAAAGTTTACCTGTTATCCTTCGGTTGAAGAGAACATACGGCTCGATGGCTATATCCATGATGAAAATATAGTCATAGATGATAAAGTCATGACTTCAAGAGGTCCGGGAACAGCACTGTGTTTTGGCCTTGCAATCGTTGAAAAGCTTGAAGGCTCGGAGGTTGCCAAGGGCATTCGATCAGATATGCTTGCGGATCATTGCTAAGCGAAAAAATCTTCTGAAAAAGATGAAAAATATTTATGATTTTTTATCTTTTCCTCATACTAGTTGACTATAATTAAAGAAAAAAATCAAGAAGTCTTTATGTCAGTTCAACAATTCACCCATCTGCATCTTCATACGGAATATTCTTTACTTGACGGTGCTAATAAAATCACCAATCTTGTTGAAGAAGTAAAAAAGCTAGGCATGACTTCTGTGGCAATGACAGACCATGGAAATATGTTTGGGGCTATTGACTTTTACAAACAGATGACAGAAGCTGGCATCAAGCCTGTTATAGGGATGGAAGGTTATATTCATAATGGGGATAGTCTAGATGACAGAAGTACGAAACAGCGCTTTCATGTCTGTCTCTTCGCAAAGAACCAGAAAGGGTATGAAAATCTTATGTACCTCTCTTCAAAGGCTTATATTGAGGGGTTTTATTATTTCCCGCGTATCAATAAACAAGAACTAAGAGAACATTCCGAAGGTATTATCTGTACATCTGCCTGTTTGCAGGGAGAGGTGAACTGGCATCTCAACCTTGCGAATGAGAGAAATGTCAAAAACGGTGCCGGTGGATATGAAGGGGCTAAAGCAGTGGCCTTGGAGTATAAGGAGATATTTGGCGATGATTTCTATTTGGAAATCATGCGTCATGGCATTGGTGACCAGTTGTATATTGACGAGCAGATCATTCAGTTGGCTCAGGAGACGGGTATTAAGATTGTAGCAACCAATGATACGCACTATACCTATCCGGATGATGCACAGTATCATGAGGCCTTTATGTGTATTGGAATGAATAAACTCTATGATGATCCTAACCGTATGCGTCATTCAGTACATGAGTTCTATCTTAAGTCACCTGAACAGATGGCTAGGCTTTTTGCCGACATTCCAGAGGCTATTACTCATACTCAGGAGATCGTTGATAAATGCCAGTTAGAGTTGAAGTTGGGAGATCCGATTCCACCTAATTTCAAGTTTACTCGTGAATATGCTCAGAAAGAAGGTCTCAGTATCGATCATATTGACGATGCACCTTTGGCCCAAGAGGCGAGTTCGGAAGAGAAAAAGAGATGGAAGAGTGCCGCCGACAAGAATGATGCAGAATACTTCATTTACCGTTGTGAAGAGGGATTGAAAAACCGTCTCATACATGTTCCCAAAGAGCGTCACGATGAATATAGAGAGCGTCTTGTTTTCGAGATGGATGTCATCAACTCTATGAAATTCCCTGGATATATGCTTATCGTATGGGATTTTGTCAAAGTAGCTAAAGAGATGGGTGTCGCAGTTGGTCCAGGACGTGGTTCGGCAGCAGGTTCACTAGTTGCCTATGCTCTGGAGATCACCGATATCGATCCAATGAAGTATGAGCTTCTTTTTGAAAGATTTTTGAATCCTGAACGTGTATCGATGCCCGATATCGATATGGACTTTATGCAAGCACGCCGTGGAGAAGTAATTGATTATGTGGTTGAGAAATATGGACGTAATCAGGTCGCGCAGATCATTACATTCGGTTCATTGCTGGCTAAGGGGGTTATCCGTGATGTTGCCCGAGTTCTTGACATGCCATTGTCACAAGCGGACAAGATGGCCAAGCTTATTCCTGACGAGTTGGGTATTACCTTAAACGGAAAGCTGAAAAAGGGAGAACTAGTTCCGGGTGCTTTTCAAAAAGAGCCGAAGATTAAAGAACTTATTGAGACAGACCCTTCTGCAGAACGGGTCTGGGAGTTTTCCAAGCGTCTTGAAGGCTTGAAGCGTAATGCAGGAATGCATGCAGCCGGTGTTGTAATCTCAAATGAAGAACTATGGAAAAAAACACCGATCTATAAACCATCAGGTGAGAACACCTTTGTGACACAGTACTCGTTGAACTATCTTGAAGATGTCGATCTGATCAAGTTTGACTTCCTTGGTCTAAAGACGCTGGATGTGATCGACGGTGCGATAAAATTGATTAAGCAGCGTTATGATGTAGATGTCAACTGGAACGAGATTAATGAAAATGATCCGAAGGTTTATGATGTCATCCGAAGTGGAAATACGATCGGAATGTTTCAGATCGAATCGTCGGGAATGCAGGATCTGAATAAGCGTCTTAAGCCTGACAGCTTTGAGGACCTGATTGCGGTTCTGGCCCTGTACCGACCTGGACCAATGGAGTCAGGAATGCTCGACAGTTTTATTGAACGTAAACACGGGCGCGAGGCGATCGAATATACTTTTGATGCCATGAAACCGATCCTGGAGAACACCTATGGGGTCATCGTCTATCAGGAACAGGTTATGCAGATCGTTCAGACGATCGGGGGCTTCTCGCTTGGATATTCAGATATTATTCGTCGTGCGATGGGTAAGAAGAAGGATATGGCAGTCTATAATGCCGAGTTCTCTGAAGGAGCGCAGAAGCAGGGGTATGATTACAAAACGGCTTCAGAGTTGTTCGACTTGATTGAAAAGTTTGCGGGGTACGGTTTTAACAAATCCCACTCAGCAGCTTATGCCATGGTCACGTTTCAGACAGCATGGCTGAAGACCTATTATCCGCAGGAGTTTATGGCTTCCCTTTTGACAAGTGAGAAGGATAATACAGAGAAAGTCGTTAAATATATTGATGAAGTCAAACGTATGGGGATCGAACTTGCACCGCCGGATATTAATGACTCACAGTTGGAGTTTTCGGCGACAAAAAAAGATGGACAGGACATCATCCTGTTCGGTCTGGGTGCTATCAAAGGTGTCGGTGAGTCGGCTGTTGAATCCATTCTTGAAGTTCGTGATGAAAGACCTTTTGAGAATATGAAAGATTTTGTCAACAGGATTGAACCATCAAAGGTTAATAAACGGGTATTGGAGTCTGTGACAAAATCCGGTGGATTTGATCGTTTCGAATATTCGCGTAGAGCCCTACTTGAGCAGATGGAGACGATTGTCCAGACCGCAAAAGATGCATCAAGTGCCAGAAAAAATGCAGCTGGCAGTCTTTTTGGCGATGATGCTGAGATAACTGAAGTCGATTTGCAGTTAAACAATGCACCAGAGTTTGACTTAAAACAGATTCTCGAGTTTGAAAAAGATACGCTGGGCTTTTATGTATCGGGCCATCCTCTGGATAGTTATCGTGAAGAGATCGACCAGATCAAATATACACTTTCTTCGGATATCGAGAATATCGCAGACGGCTCAACAGCGATTTTTATAGGGAAAGTCGAAGAGATACAGAAGAAAATGTCCAAAAAAGGGAACCAGTTCGGTATCTTGAACTTGATGGACTTTCACGGCAATATTGAGATGATGCTTTTTGCCGACAAGCTTGAGCAGTTGGAAGAGATGGATCTCAACGAACCCGTTGCTTTCAAGGTCAAAGTGACTCATACCGAGATGTTTACACGTATTTCTGTAGTGAAAATATTCACCTTGAAGGAAGTGAAAAAAGAGGCGAAGAAAGTCCAAACAAAGATTGTTGAAAAACCTCAGGAACCATTGATAATAACAGTGCGTCTTTCACGAAATCTTTCCCAGTTGGAAGAGTTATACCGCTTGATACGCCAAAATCCGGGGACACGTCAGATGAAACTGTGTATCACCTCGAAGCTTCAAAATATTGTCCTAGATTCAGCCATTCGGGTCGATAATAAGGTGATTCCGGAAATCCAAAAGCTTATGGATGTCGATGTCGCCTGAGATAATCATAGCAGCCTTAGCACGATTAAATGAGCTTTTGGAACAAAGGTTCAAGGAACAGGAGCAAAAAAGCAAAAAGTTTAGACAGTTACAGATGATGCTGTTTGTCTTGTCTTTATCTATCTCTTTTGTTCTCTTCTTTACGTATCAGGCCTCTGTTATACAGATGCTGTACATTATTGTCGGATTCAATCTTCTGTTCTTTGTCGGTTTTAAGCCTCGCTCTTTTTATAGTGAAAAAAATGTAAAAAATATGATGCAAGAGATCGTTAGATTACAGCTTGCACTGAAAAAGTTTTTGATGGAAGAAGAAGTGAGTTTCAGCGGTGTCTCATGTGCTTCAAATCAAGGATGGATATGTGACAAATGGGGGGTTTACAAAGATGATGAACGAATTGATTATAGCGAGTTGCTTTATGACAAACGAATCAAGGGTCTTTATCTGGAAGCACTGAGAAATAAAAAGTAAATATTCCTAGGATATAATGAATGTTATGAAAACTTTTTTTTTCTTGCTTCTTTTCTCATTGTCTCTGTGTGCATCACCTCTGCATAAGGCCGTCGAAGATATCAATGAACCGGAGATACGTAGATTGGTCAAAGCGGGTGCAGAGGTCAATGCTGTCGACGATAAAGGCCGTACGCCGCTTCATATAGCCGCAGATATAGGAAGATTGAGTATTGTAGAGTTCCTGCTCAAACATGGTGCACATCCTCACGTTAAAGACAAAATGCATAAGACACCGTTGGTGTATGCCATTGAAAAAAATCGTGTCAGGGTGGTCATCTATCTTAGTAAGGAAGTCAATAAAAAGATACCGGAATTTCAGAAGGATGATCTCTTGACAATGGTATTAGAAGGAGATATAGATGCACTGCGCAAGTTGCTTAAATCAGAGAATGTCAATATGACCAATGAGGATGGCAAGACAGTTTTACACATCGCATCTGAGTTTAGACAATTAGATGTTGTTAAACTTGCGCTTGAACTTGGTATTGACAAAAACATCTTGGATCATGACGGCAGAAGTGCGTTGAACTATGCCCGACTTTCCGGAGATAAAGAAATTATTAAATTATTACAGGAAAACAATGCAACAGAGTGATTTCAACAGTGAACTATTAAACTTTTTAGCAGAAGCATCAACGCCTTTTCATGCGACGAAAGAGTTGTCAAAACGATTGGACGTGGCAGGCTTTGTCCGACTTGATGAGGCGAACAGATGGGAACTTAAAAAGGGAAAGCAATATTATGTGACACGTAATGATTCTTCGTTGATCGCCTTTGTTTATGCGGATACAGATATCGGAAGTACCGGAATCAATATGGTCGGAGCACATACCGATAGTCCATGTCTGAAACTAAAGCCGAATACCATCATACATAAAAAAGGCTATATCCAATTAGGTGTGGAAGTATACGGCGGCGTGCTTTTGAACCCCTGGTTTGACAGGGACCTTTCTTTAGCAGGACGTGTCAGCGGTTTAAACGATAAGGGTGAGCTGGTACATCCTCTTGTCGACTTCAAAAGGCCTCTCGCAGTTATTCCTTCCTTGGCAATACATCTGGATGCACAAGCCAACAAAGAACGTTCTATCAATGCACAAACGGACATTCCCCCTATCATGATGCAAAGTGACGAGAGCATTTCATTTGAAGAGATACTATGCAAAGAGACGGGGTTGAAAGAAGTGCTTGATTTTGAACTTCTTTTTTATGATACCCAACTTCCAAATTTCATCGGTCTCAATAGAGAGTTCCTCGCTTCTGCAAGACTGGACAACCTTCTTAGCTGTTATGTGGGGTTGCAGTCTATCATTCAATCCTCGAAGAGAAAACATGCACTACTGATATGTTCAGATCACGAAGAGGTAGGAAGCGAATCTACTTCAGGTGCAGCGGGTCCTTTCTTAGAGATGGTATTGAAGCGTATATCTTCTGATCATGAAACCTATTCGCGCATGATCAATGCCTCGATGATGATCTCTGCGGACAATGCGCATGGTGTACATCCTAACTTTGAGTCCAAGCATGATGCCAATCATGGTCCTTTATTAAACCATGGTCCTGTAATCAAAGTCAATGCCAATCAGCGTTATGCGAGTAATTCGCAGACAGTATCAAGATTTAAACTACTGTGCAAAGAGAACAATGTGCCTTTTCAAAGTTTTGTGACAAGAACAGATATGGGATGTGGTTCGACAATTGGTCCAATCACTGCGACAAAGATAGGGGTACAGACCATTGATGTCGGGTTGCCGACCTTTGCGATGCACTCTATTAGAGAGCTTGCAGGAGAGAAGGATGCCTATTTGTTGTTTCAAGTGTTGAAATCATATTTTTCTTAGAGGAAATAATCCGGTTTATATAAGTGAAGGTACTTTTGGGTTCTTTTGAGATAGTTTTTTGAATGAGTCCAGTTCTTCATGCATACTTTCGTGATATTGCTGAATGAGACTTTCAAGCTCCTTTTGAGCCTGGTTTATCTTTTGTAGATGCGCTTTCTCCATTGATTTGAGTTTGTCGACAAAAGCAAGAAAAAAAGCTTTGTCCTGTGTCAGCAGGATAATATCATTTTTATTCGCCCACTTCCTTTTGATATTGGGCTTTTCACCAAATTCAAAGATAATGTTTTCATTTTTGTTCGAGAGGATATATTTAGGAACCTGATAGGAGATAAAATGTTTTTCTCCAGTATCATGAAGCTCTTGAATAACGTAGTACATACCGACCTTTTTTCTATTGCATCTATTTTTTTCTCAGGGTTAAAGTAAAACGAGCACCGTCTTTTGTGTTTTGAACACTTAGTTTTCCGTGATGCTTTTGCGCAATTTGAGAACTCATATAAAGGCCGATACCGGTACCGCCCTTATCACCTTTTGTGGTGACATTGGGATTGAAGATGTCTTTGATGATTTCTTCAGGAATACCGCCGGCATTATCTACAATTTGGAGCAGGATATGCTCATTTGTTTCATTGAAACCAATAGCGATGACACGTTTTTTGATATTGTTTTCAATAAAAGCATCTTTTGCATTGTTGATAAGATTTAAGATAAGGTGTTTGAATTCGTTCTCATAACCATTGATAATCACATCATCTTGTTTACGCTGCTGGATTTCAATCTGATTTTTGGTCAGTTCGTCTTTAAGCAATAGCTTTACCGAGTCAATACAGCTCGCCAAAGAGAAGTCAGAGCTCTCTTTAGTCGGACGGAAAAAGCTTCTAAACTCACTTAATGTGGTCGTCATATGTTCAATCTGATGATGGATGATACTACTCATTTCGTTGACTTCGGAAGCTTTGAAGGTAAAGTCATCTTGAGGGTCACTTTTAATCAGGTCTGCTGCCATGGAGATTGCATTTAAAGGTTGTTTCCACTGGTGTGCAATGGCATCAACCATCTCTCCCATCGCGGCTAATCGGGACTGCTCTTTTAAAAGGTTGTCTTTTTTAGATACATTTTCCATCTCTTCTTGAACGCGTTTTTCAAGACGGTTTTTGTATTGGTCGAGTTTCCAATGGGCCTCTTCCAGTTCTGATTTTGATTTTTGCAGTTCAGCAGTTCGTTCTTGTACCTTGTCTTCAAGAGTTTCTGTCAATTTACTGAGCTTTTGCGTCTCCCGTTTTAATCGGGTACTTGAGAGCTTCATGCTATAGACGTAGTAGCCCAGTATCAAAGTGATGATGAGCTGAATTAAAAGAAGCTGGAAAATTTCGTAGGTACTCAGTTGTAATTGAGTCTGTTCTAGAGCAATTGCGGTCATGACAAGCGTAATAAATGCAAAAACCCAAGCGAGACCCGTTTTGAATGGACGCAGCAAAATAGCAGGAATGGGGTAGATGACTAGGAACATAACACCTTCAAGGTGGCTTGGGGTAGTTACAAATCCGGTAAGAAAAAACACCAGTGAAAAGAAAAGGGTTGTGTTGATCAGTATTGGGATACTGATGATTTCGCGAATGAGTAATAGGGCAACCACAGAACTAAAGAGTGACAGGATCAGACCGGCATTTGCATCGGTCATATTGTGTAGGAAATAGTTCAGACTCCCAAGAACGACGCCTGAGAAAAAGCTAGTGATCAATAGGATAAGTAGAATTTTTGACTCATCGGTGTGAGCATTAGAAAAGTATGAAAGCAGTTCTTTGGTCAAGCTTATTCCATTCCTGTTTTTTTAAACAATGTTTACAGTTTAACAAAAAATTTATTCATTATACCTAATAAGAGATGAATATCAGTAGTAAAACACTCTTCTTGTTTTTTTGATGGGTGCGTGTAAAAAATGGTCTCTTATTTTAATTGAATAATATTAAAAAACCGTTATACTTGCTGCATATTTAGTCAAAAAGATAGTTATGCCAGAAAATAATGAAGAGATCCTCGAACAGCTTCAAATGCTTATTGAACAGACTTACAAGGTGGAAGAGGAATATAAGACGCTTCGCAGTTCTTATGAACATCTACAAGGAACCATTGAAAACCTGATTGAGTTCTTGCCCAATGCCTTATGGGTTATCTTTGAGAGTGGAGAAATATTTACACAGAATTCCCGCGCAAAGAGTCTCTCT
>JBFESZ010000016.1:0-28865 GCA_041548245.1 Sulfurimonadaceae bacterium | reverse complement strand
TTCATTTTTGGCATCGATTTGACCTTTCATAGTTTTTTTATGAACAAAGAGATGTATTCTTTGATCTACGCTAACACTTGGTTTTCCTTGGCGGAAAGCCAATGCACCGAAGGTGCTCCCATTTTCCGTAAGGTTAGCTTTAACGGAAAATCGTTACTCTACACCGAAGTGTAAAATGAGTTTGAAATTATATCAGAATTTATCTGAAATTAAAAGCCTCCTGCAAAGTGTTAAAAGGTGAAGACGTACTTGAAATAGTAACTATTACCAAAATCTCCGAACTCACTCCCGCCAGGGCCATCTTTAAGCATAGCCCCCAAAGAAAAAGTATTAAAATCATTCAGTGTATATCTGAGCGAAGGAGATATGAAACGTGAGTTATGTTCATTAAAACTCTCTATATAGACAAGTGAGGCATCTAAAAAGATATTCAGACTGTAAGAGAGTGTGGTTCCCAGATAAAACTTTGAGTAGCGAAGATCAGAAAAAACATCCGACTGCAGGTTCAATAATATCTGATCATAATCAAATGACTCTGAGCTATAGAGTGCCTCGGCAACCAGTGTCAACCCGTTTTCAAACCCATAATCCGCTCCGACAATCCCCTGAAAAAACTCTTTCTCTTCATTCTGAAGCATCGGACTCTTCAAACTGCTCTTAATATAGGTGCCTTCCGACCTGAGTTCTATCCCTGTATCGGCCAAATTGCCCTCCAGTTCATATGCCAGCATTGAGGTATCATCAGAACTGATTGTACTTAAAGCGACATCTGCATACTCTAAAAAACTTTTGTACCGTAATGCATATTTGTAACTCTTATCTCTCTTTTGTGAAACTACGGCAGTGAAGTTTGATGTCTCATTTAAATGTATGGTGTACGTCAGTGCAGCTACGCCAAAAACCTCATCAGGCTCAAAAGCATAAGTATTTTTCGGATTAAAAAGATTACTTGGCGTCCAAATCCTTCCCACACCCATGGTAATATTCTGCAGGCCTAGGACAACTCTATTTGATCCATCTTCGAATCCACCATATAACCTATAAAGTTTGACATAGGCCTCTCCCTCGCCATAGTTACGATAAGAGCTCTGCGTTTCAAAAGGGGTGTCTGCCTTCTGAGCTTTTGCTATAGTATGTGATACAGAGTTGATATACCCATAGCCTAGATAATTAACCATATCCGCTATAATCGTTGTAAAATAACTCTCTTGTACATAATCACTTCGGAAACGTAGCCTGTCATAATTATAAAAAGACTCTTTCTTTTCATCTGGGCGCAACCTATCTTGAGAGATTGTAAAGTTTGTATTCTCAATACTATAATCAAATTCAGCATAGGCTGTGTATACGAACAAGAATACCAAGATCACAAGCTTCTTAAGCATCGACAATCATTCCGTCATTAAGTTTGATGACACGTCTGACGCTCTCAAGCACATAATCATCATGAGATGCGAACAAGATACTTACTCCCTCTTTTTCATTAAGCTCTTTCATCATGTTCATCAATGTTTTCGAGTTTTGCGAATCAAGATTCGCCGTCGGCTCATCAGCTAAGATTATCTTTGGCTTGGCGGCCACTGCACGTGCTACGGCGACACGTTGTTGTTGCCCTCCGCTAAGTGCGTTTGGCAGTGATCTCAACTTATTGTCTATCTCCAACATCGCTGCTACCTCCAACACCCTGCTTTTAATCTCTTGATCACTGAAGCCGCGTAATCTCATGACAAAACCTATATTTTCTTCTACATTCAAAACAGGGACAAGGTTATAGGCCTGGAAGACAAAACCCATATCATTAAGTCTAAGCTTTGTCCTTTCCTCCTCATCCAAAGAACCGATCTCTCTCTCATCCAGATATATTTCACCGCTATCGATACTGTCAAGTGCACCTATCGCATTCAATAGCGTAGTCTTTCCACATCCTGATGGCCCACTCAACAATGAAAACTCCCCATCGTCTATGCGAAGATTAATATCACGAAGTGCATGCACTTCTCTTGCCTCACCTCTGTAAAAATACTTGTTCACACTTTTAAGTTGTATCACTTTTCTGCCTTAATCACTTCAATTGGATTGAGTGTTTTGATTTTCTTCAATGGAATGAGTACACTCAGCAATGACGCCATCATAATTGCCAAAAAGGTATTCGTAAAGTAGGAGATTTTTATTGTGCCCATTATAGTCGCTTCATATCCCCACATCTCCAAAGCATCAGAAAATGCACTCAGATCCAGTCCATAATCTCTTAAATATATCAGCAATATTGTACCAAGAAGAGCACCTCCAAGATAACCAAGCAGGCCGACCAAGATCGCTTCAAAAAATATCTGAAATCTTATATACGCATAAGCCATACCTATGCCCAACACAATGCCAAATTCACGAATACGATCTAAAATAGAGACATACATAACACCAAAGATACCTACAAACACTACACTCATGACGATAAAAAAAGTAATAGAATTGAATATAACCATCATATCCTGCATCTGTTTGATCATCGGCTGTAATTCTAAAAAGCTTTTCACATCCAAATCCGTATATTTACTTACCAGTTGATTATATAATTTTTGCTCTTCGCTCATAATAGCTATTTGGGTCGCTTCATCTGCCTTTATCCCCAAAAAAGGGTATACTCTTTCCCTATTGATGAATATGGCACTTTTATCAAGCCGGATATTTGTGGTCTGAACTATCGCTTTGACCTTCAGTGCTATTGAGTTGATCTCACCTGAACTGTTCTGGGTAGAAAATATCAGCTTAGAACCGATATAAACTTTAAGAGTCTTTGCAAGCTCTAGACCAATAACAGCATCACGTTTTTCAAGAGTGAGTTCACCCTCTTTTATAAAATCACTAAACTGCCCAAAAGCCTCCTCTTCTTCCATATCGATCCCGTAAAGAGAAGCGAATGATGATTTTCTTGCAGTTGAAACAAGTCCCTCTGCTGTCACTCTCAAGACAACAGCTTTGACGCCTGACATACCCTCTATATCACTTTTTATCGTCTCGGCATTGTCAATCCTGTATTTAATGTCCTGTTCAAGTCTATATCCCTTTTTATAAAGACTAAGATCACCACTGTCACTTCGCTTGTTCTTCTCAACCATGTTCTTGACCATACCGTCATAAAGACCTTGAATACTGAGCATCATACTCATACTTACCGCGATCATCATGATGACAAGCAATGTACGAGCAGGTCTTAAAAATGAGTTTTTCCATGCCATCTTAACAATCAATCTATACATGTCGGGTCGCCTCTATCGGTCGGAATGAGTTGATATACATATAGGGATAGATCAGACTCAAAAAATTCAAGAGATAAATCACCGCAAGATTCCAGCCCAGAGTCAAGAGATTAAATTCAAAGGGTATCTCATCCGAAATAATGCCGTATTCCTTATACGTTTCAGCTATCCCCTCAATGACGACAGGATGCAAACTATAGTAGTAAGTAATATATCCGCTAATTGGCGCAGCAAGTAAGATGGCGGCACTGGAGAGTATTAGTATCTCATAAAAAAGAAGTTTGAATATATTTTCTCTGCTTACACCAATACAGCGCAGCACACCGAATTCCTTAATACGCGAGCCCACATTAATGAAGCCATAAATCATGATCACAAAGAAGATTACAATCAAAAACAAAGAGAGTGAAATGTAGCCGAAAATATTGTCAACTTCCATCGCTTCTACCATGCTCTTCATCAAACTTTTCCAGGTCAATGACTCCAGAGGATCATCCTCCAGGATTTCAAGTATTGCATGGTTCACATTCTCAACATCCGAAAGATCGTGTACCTTGATTGTTATATACGAAGCCATATTTTGTGAATACATCAACTGATCGAAATATGACCTGCTGACAAACGAGGCACTTGAATCAAACTCGAACGATCCCGTTTTAAATGTACCGCATAATCTGAAAATATCTGCCGCAAAAGAGTCATCGCTCGCACTGCCGACAAAACTGACCTCGTCTGTAATCTTCAACCGTAGCTTTTTAGCCAGCTCTGATCCCATATAAAGGCAATTTCCTGAGTTCTCAGTTAAAAACTCCCCTTCTCTTAATGCGGTAGCGATAGAACTGATAATCTTCTCTTTTGCGGGCTCTATCCCGGCTATCATTGATGCCGCTGAAAACTCTTGACTCGAAAGCAATCCATACGTCTCATATCTCGATGTAAATGCTTCTATCCCCTTAATCTCTGGGAGTTTCTTTGTGATCTTTTCTACATCACGTATAAGATATTCATTACCACCTATATCACGGTAATCCTTGTGATATATCTCAATTGCCCCCGTGTAGACCTTCAAGGCATTCTCAAGCATAGAGTTGTGAGAACCGTCCTGCCAGGAGATAAAAACAACAAACAGCATAGTGGATAGAAAGGTCAAAATAAAGGTCGTAATAGAGCGACCCTTGTAAAAAAGAATGTTTTTCAGAGCAAAGTCAAACATCTTCTCTTCTCATCTTGAAAATCTTTTCAGGGCACTTTTTTGAAAATACTGTTCAGATATCTCTTCATCATAAACGACTTCGTCCAATATAATTTCTGTATACCTGTCATTCCTATCACTTGGCTGGACTCTCCAATAGGTTGGAAGGTAATACTTCCCATACTTTTTGACGTTCTCATAAACAAAAAACCTGACTTCTTTGCCCTCTTCGTCATAAAAAATATCTTTTTGGGAGGTGTATGTCAGTATATCCACCTTAATGATTACTTTTCCCCATACAACGGGAGCATCCTCTTTTGGTATAAGTTCCAAAGTGATGATAGTGCCTTCACGTTTGATTATTCTTGCATCGTAGTCTTCAACGATCGAGCTCTGCTTGACGACATCATCATTCGTGATATCACTTCCCATCCAGTTTTGCAACATCATCGACGGTGGGATTTTAATGATCCTCTCTATCTTTGGAACATACTGCCACATCTGATTGTCAAGACTCAAAAAAGTTATTCCTTTGTCTTTAGGAGGGTATAAAACCTTTACAAAGCTTTTCTTGTTCCCATGTGACCAGTTTTCCAATTTCATATTACGTTCATGATTGGATGAGACGACCTTCATACTGATTTTCATGTAGATATTTTTTCCGCGGATATTGTTGTCCAGCTTTTGAATAATATCATGCGCCTCATTAGCATGGATAAAGGTACCTACGACAAGGCATGCAAGGAAGAGTCTTTTCATATTTACCTCTAAAATATAGGGTATCTACAAACAGTATACTAAAACAATGCTTTATCAGGTACTAAATCGATATTAAGAGAGAGGGATTAAAAGGAGAGCAAGAGAGCAAAAGCCCTCTGTAATAACTATTTTTTCTTGTCTTCTTTCTTAGGAAGGACAAGCATATTATAATAACGACCTTCTAAACGTGGTTGTTTATCCATGGTGCCAAGGTCTTCGACCATAGGCCATACTTTAAGCAGCACATCTTCTGCTGCTTTAGGGTGAGCCATCTCACGGCCACGAAGAAACACACGAAATTTTACATGTTTACCTGCTTCTAAAAACTCACGGGCATGCTTTACTTTATAGGAGATGTCATTATCCGCGATCTTTACCGAAAGTTTGATCTCTTTGACTTCGATCTTGACCTGGTTTTTGCGCTGCTCTTTTTTCTTCTTTTCTTCTTGGTATTTGAACTTACCATAATCCATAATCTTTGCAACAGGTGGTTTTGCATCCGGAGAAATCAGTACCAGGTCCAGTCCCAACTCATTTGCTTTATCCATTGCAACATCTGTTGAAACGATGCCTAATGCTTCTCCGCCGTCAACGACGCAGCGTACTTCTGGAACGCGAATATCGTCGTTCATTATGGTTTGGTGTTTTTTGCTCAAAAATGTACCTCATTAATTTTGGTTTGTATCATAGTTAAAAAGTCTGCCAGAGTTGAGTCTGACTGTTCTCTTGTTCTTCTGTCTCGAATTGCCACTGTTTTATTGGCGACCTCTTCATCACCTAAGACAATGATCATCGGGACACGTCCTTTTTCAGCAGTACGAATACGCTTGTTAAGACTTTCGTTCTTGTCAAAGATCTCAAAGTCCGCACCCAGGTCAATCAATTGCTCTGCTATTTCTCTTGCATAGGCGTTATGCGTTTCTGCAATAGGAACGATTGCGACCTGTGTCGGAGCGATAAACATTGGGAATTCTCCCGCGTAATGTTCCGTCAATATACCAATAAAACGCTCAAACGAACCTAAAATTGCACGGTGTATCATAACAGGTTGAACTTTATTATTTTCCTCGCCTGTATACTCTAACTCAAAGCGTTCAGGTAGATTGAAGTCTAACTGCACCGTTCCACACTGCCATTCACGTCCAATAGCATCCGTAATTTTGATATCGATCTTAGGACCGTAAAATGCCCCGCCACCCTCATCGATCTCATAGGAGAGGTCATTTCTGTCCATTGCGGCTTTAAGTGCATTAGTCGAGACTTCCCAAACCTCATCACTTCCGACTGCTTTTTCCGGTTTAGTTGAGATCATCATCTTATAGTCAAACTCAAAGGTCTGCATGATCTTATCGATAAAATCCACTATCTCGATAATCTGGCCCTCTATCTGATCGGTCGTACAGAAGATATGTGCATCATCCTGAGTGAACTCACGGACACGGAAAAGACCATGAAGAGCACCGCTTAACTCATGACGATGTACCACACCATACTCAAAATACTTCAAGGGAAGGTCGCGGTAAGAATGCAGGTCGTCTTCATAAACCTTGATATGACCGACACAGTTCATCGGTTTGACACCGTATTCCTGCTCATCGATGACCGTAAAGTACATATTTTCGCCATAATTCTGATAATGACCAGAAGTCTTCCAAAGGGATGATCGCAGTATCTCCGGTCCACGTACAGGCTCATAACCGCGTTTGCGGTGCGCTTTGAATAGAAGGCTCTCTAAACGTGAGCGCATACGTGCACCCGCTGGAAGCCAGATAGGAAGTCCCCCGCCGACCTCTTCACGGAATGTGAAAAGCTTCATTTCATTACCGATTTTACGGTGATCACGCTTCTCCGCCTCGGCCAACATGTCCAAGTGGGCTTTTAAGGCCTCTTTGTCAGCAAATGCGATCCCGTAAATACGTGTCAGCATCTCATTTTTCGAATCCCCGCCTAAATAGGCACCTGCGATTTTTGTCAGTTTAAAGAAACGAATATGCTTAGTTGAAGGGACATGCGGTCCACGGCACAGATCCTCAAAGTCTCCCTGCTTGTATATGGAGACCGTTTCTGAAGGAATACGCTCCATGACTGCAAGCTTCAGATGGTCCCCTGCAAACTTTGCCTTGGCCTCGTCCATAGAAATCTCATACTTTTCAATATCATGTTTTTTCTTTGCCAATGAGAGCATCTGCTTCTCAATGCGCTTAAGATCGCCTTCTCCGATCTCAGAGTCAACCTTGAAGTCATAGTAAAAGCCCTCTTTGACCACCGGCCCTACATAGAACTTTGCTTCGGGGTAAAGTGACTTGATCGCCTGAGCCATAAGGTGAGCTGTTGAGTGGCGGAGCACTTCAAGTGCTTCAAGAGAGTTGTCTAACTCTATCGGCTCTCCCTCTATTCCTTGAGCTTGGGCTGTTTGTAAATCTATGATTTCGTCATTATGTTTGATCGCAATAGCGTCCATACGTCATCCTGTCTCTTGTGTATCTGTTAAGAAAGTATATTCTAAAAATTTCGTGATTCTATCTAAATTTTACTTTATAGTGTATGAAGTATTTTTTTTAGCCGTTTTGATTGGTTCTTTTAATATTTATATTTCTCTCCGCTAAAGACATCCTCAGCAGTGACAGGTTTAGAAAAATAATAGCCCTGAAAATAATCACACCCAACATCTTGAAGCATCTGCATCTGCTTTTGTGTCTCCACACCCTCGGCAATGACTTTTAGGTTTAATACATGACCGATCCCGACTATTGCTTCTGCGATGGCAAAGTCGTTCTCATCTGTCTCAATATCGCGTATGAGTACCTGATCGATCTTTAGGGTATCAATCTTAAATCGTTTCAAATAGCCAAGCGAGGAGTAACCTGTCCCAAAATCATCCAACGAGATAGATACCCCACTCTCATGTAGTCTTTCCAGAAGCTCTTGAGAACGTTTTATATCTTTCATAAGGTATGTTTCCGTGATCTCAAACTCTATATATTCCATAGGTACTTTAGAAGCTTGCAGTATCTTGATAATGCTCTCAATTTGCTCAGGATTAAGTTGTCTGGCGGAAAGGTTTATCGACATCACGAGTGGCGGTCTGCCCTCATTAGCCCATATCTTAAGCTGAGAAAGAGCTTCATGCAGTACCCATTGACCTATAGGAATGATCAATCCTGTCTCTTCCGCCAAAGGGATGAACTCTGAAGGGTTGATCAACCCTTTTTCCGGATGTTTCCATCGGATTAGAGCTTCAACACCGATGATCTCTTGTGTCTTTGCATTGACTTTGGGTTGATACAGAAGAAAAAATTCATTCTGTACAAGTGCCTGCCGCATATCTTCTTCTAAAACAAAGTGTTGTTGAATCGTTTCCGTCATTCCAGGAGCGTAAAATCCAATACACTCTTGCTCTTGCGACTTCGCCTGCAACATAGCATTATTGGCACACTTAAGCAGGGTTTCACTGTCTTCTGCATCCTTTGGATATTCGCTGATACCGATACACGCTTCCATTGTAAAAATATGCTCATCATATTTTATAGGCTCTTCAAAAGAGTTCACTATCTTCTTTGAAAGCAGATATATCTCATCATTGGAGGTTATATTCTGTACCAATACTGCAAATTGATCCGGACCGATTCTCGCTACAAAGTTCTTCGACGTCAAAAGTATGTTAAGCCTTTGTGCTACCTGCTTGAGCACATGGTTGGCTACTGTATGACCAAAAGTCTGATTGAGTATTTTAAACCGTTTAAGATCCAAAAAAAGCACGGCCAATGTCTTTTCTTGTGATGCTGCAATCATTATCGTATGCTCTAAAAGTGTCAAGAACTTCTCTCTGTTAGGAAGTCCTGTCAACGTATCATTAGATGCTATGTAGTGCATCTCTTCGATAGCTTTATTACGCATAATCACAAAAGGCTTGATCACCCATTGGTAGATAATGGGTGTAGAGAAAAGAACAAGAAGAAAAGCATCCAATAAAACCTCGACAGCTTTTGGCACTTCATAGGTCACTACACTTAAACCAAGCATTATCAGCATCTCAATAAGTAAAATAATAATGGCAATGCGTACAATAACCTGTCTAATCGTCAATTTTCTATCTCTCCTGTGTATATACACCGACTAAAGTGTCTCTACTCTCTTTTTCAACGCTTCATGCTCTATTTTCAACTGATCATACTTGAGCTTCAGTTCGAAATAAGCTTTTTCATAATCCCCTATTGTTTCTGCTTCAGAAGTGTCCGGTGTCCCTTTGTATATTGATGATATCTCATTTTGTATAACATAGACCTCATCCTTTCCATCTACCTTTTTAATTTCACTCTGAAGTGTTCCGTTCTTTACCATCTTCACAACATTATAGATACTGAGTTTGTTGACAATGGCATACTCTTTAATACTCATTAATTTCATTTATTTTCCCGACTCTGTTTATCACCTATAAGGCTTGTAAAGTACAATAATAGTACTAGTATTTTACATCGATTCGCTGTAGATATGTTAAATTCACTATCGGTTTTAATTATTTTTGTAAGTTTGAGAAGTTTTATGATGGTGGTCCGTACAAGACTTGAACTTGTGACATCTACCTTGTCGAGGTAGCGCTCTACCAACTGAGCTAACGGACCGTTTAATAAGAAGGATGAAAGGATAGCTAAAATTATTTTAGTATTTCTTTAAAAAAGACAAAGTTTATTCGAAAGTTTCTCATAAACACTCTTTTTAATGTGATGTAACCTTTTGTTGACTTCATGGTTTCAATTTTTCAAAATTAACATTAATACCATTTTCTTTAATATATAATGCATTGACTTTAGAGAAAACGAGGATGAAATGCTTACCAATCCAAAGCTTGGTGCCCCTGTAACTGATGACAGTATCATGTTCCATGAACTCTCTCTAGATATCCAAGAGCGTCTGTTAAGCTTTGCCGGCGTATCTCATCCCAGTGATAAATTCTGGGACGTGCTTCCCGTTGCTTATATCTATCAGAATAAAGCACTGATGGACCAAAGAGAGATTGATGATGAAGCCCTCTTGCAAGTTGGCGTAATCTAAATTCTCTTTTGGTTAAATGATTAAAATTTCAACTTTTTAAGATTTCTTTTTTGTTTAGTATGGCTATAATATAAAACATCCTGACATAAAGGTAATACTTATGGCTGAGACCCCTGAACAAAGTTGCTATCTTCTTGATACCTCCGTTATACTTGATGACCCTATCCATATCGTTCGACTTAATGACAACAATGAAAATGCTGTTATCATTACTGATATTGTCCTAGCGGAACTCAACAACAAAAAAGACGACATGCGCGGTGATGCCGGCTTTCGTGCCCGGGAGTTTTTCCGTCTGGCCGACAACGAGGATGGCACTCCCATAGAATTTTCGGATCTACCTGAATGTGTACAGGCCAGTGCCACCATAGACCGTGCCACGTGCGAAGATAAATACTATCGGCTAAGCATGCACTTTCCACATGACCTTCTACCCGGTGATCAAATCGATTCTGACATCCCACTTTATATCATCTATAGAGAGACATATCATATTGAAAAACATTTTTCACATGTCCTTGGACTCAATGATGCCAAAATCGGAGAAATCGCAGGTGACTACGGTCTGACGCTTCTGACCAATGACATCTCTTTCAAAATAGCTTCCGAAGTACAGGGAATCGAGACTCAGAGTATCCGAAATGCCCGTGTCGAAAAACCGGATGAAATTGAGTTCTCCTATACCTATACCTATCAAGGTGATGAACCTGTTCTAGAAGACATTAACAAACACATGAGTTTTGAGCAGATCACCTTTGTACAAGAGTCAGGTGATACTTCTCAGATCTATGAAACCGGTATACAAAAATATGCTATTATCAACAATCATACTCTCGAGATGTGTGATTTTGACCGTCGTTTTGGGGAGTTCTATGATGAAGAGCTGATCCGTCCTATCAATCTCGAACAGAAGTTCTACTTCACCATGTTGACGCACCCTCAAAACTATGTAACTGTCGTATCAGGCTCAACCGGTTCAGGTAAAACGCTGATTGCTCTTCAGGCAGGACTTGAACTTGTCAAAGAAGGCATTGTTGAGGGAATCGTTTACGCACGTAATACGGTCACAGCCAATGATCCTCAGTCTGAACTTGGATTTCGAAAAGGGGATGAAGGACAAAAACTCGGGTATTTTATGTATCCGCTCTATTCGGCTGTCAACTTCACTATTGAACACATGAAACAGTATTCGATTGACTCTCAAGTCGAATATACCGGCAATATCAATTCGATGAAGCAGGAGACGGCCACTGAATTATTTATGATCAAGCACAACATAGAAGTCATGGATATCGCACATCTAAGAGGGACGACCATCTCTAAAAAATTTGTCATCATCGATGAGGCACAAAACATGACAGCAGCGACATTAAAATTGATCGGTACACGGATGGGAGATGATACAAGAATGGTTGTGATGGGAGATCCCAACCAGATCGACCATCCGTTCCTCTCTAAACGAAGGAATGCATTAGTCGCACTGCTGCAAAAAGCAAAAAACGAGGACTATATAGCCGGTATACAGTTACGCCATACCATACGTAGTGAAATTGCAAACTGGTTTGATAAAAACTTTTAAAAATAAAGTAAAACTGAGGATTGGTTTACAGGCAACACCTGTAAACCAATAAATTATAAATATGACTTCAGTCCAATCGAGAAGGCTTCTCTTTCAAAGCCAACTCAACCTTATAAAGGATACCCATTGTAGATATCTGATTGTAAAACGGTTGCAATCAGATTAGATAGGTAAAACTCTGATTTTTTGAGAAAGCTTCTCTTTTAACGCTGCCTCAATTGCATACAATGTACCTGTCGAAGAACTTGCACAACCATTACATGCACCAAGATAACGGATATATACGTCAATATTCTCATCTGATGTCTTAACATCGATAACTTCCATATCTCCACCATCCATCACAAGGAACTGACGAATATTCTCGTCAACTACCGCATCAATTGCCTTGATCTTTTGAACCAGTGTCATAGTCTCAAAGTCACCTTTAAGACCAGCATCAGCTGCTGCTGCAAGCTTCTCTTGATCCATCTCTTTTCTTGTATCTGCAAGGATATCCACTAGATAATATTCTCTATCTTCGTGTCCACCCGGTTTGATACAAGACTTACAAAAACCACCTGCTTTAGTATAGTCTGTGATCTGCTCAACTGTACTCAGGTCATTTAGTTTGATGACCTCTTTCAATGTATTAAGAGAAACACGCGCACATTCACATACGATAATCTCTGTTTCAAATGTTGACTCATCAACACCAAGATACATACCTGCTGCTTTCTTAATAACGTCATACGCCATTACCGAACAGTGCATTTTCTGAGGTGGAACCGCTGGTGTTTCTGGATCATCACGGAGTGCAAACTCAACATCAATATTTGTGATCTTGACCGCTTCTTGTACTGTTTTACCAATACACAGTTGTGTCATAACATCCGAAGATGCGATAGCAGTACCACAACCAAAAGACTTAAACTTAGAGTTTACGATCATATCATTTGAAGGGTCAACTTCCCAATACAGACGTACTGCATCACCACAACTCTCTGCACCGAAATCCGCGACAATAAGCTTGTTACCATGAGCTTCTGCCTCTTCCGGGAAGATCTCACCCTGGTGTTGAGGGTTGTTCATTAGTGTTGTAACTTTATTTGAGTAAGCGTCCCATAGAGATTCGCCTAGCATATCATTCTTAGCCATTATATACTCCTTAAATTTATTTTCTTAGTCTAGTGATGGTGAAGTTCGCACTCACGAACCTCTCCACCTTCTGTTGGTCCTACTTTAGCGTAAGAACTCGAGATGCTACGTAAACGAGCAACACCGTCTTTGAAAGCCTTGATCACATAGTCAGCTTCCTCTTCCGTAGTAAAACGGCTAAGGCTTAGACGCATACCTGTATGTGCCAATTCATTATCTGCACCAATCGCCAGCATTACCGTATTACCTTCAAGGTCCTCAGATGCACAGGCAGATCCTGTTGATGCACCGATCATCGCATTATTAAGGTCCCAAAGCATACCTTCACCCTCAACACCACGTATTGAGATAAGGATAGTATTTGGTGTACGGTTCGCACGGTCACCGACAACAAAAACATCTTCAAGTTTAAGCAATTCATCTTCAATACGATCACGGATCTTGGCAATGTTTGCCATCTTTGTCTCCATGTCAGTCGTTGCGATTTCAAGTGCTTCACCCATACCTATGATACCGGCTACGTTCAATGTTCCCGAACGACGTCCACCCATCTGATCTCCACCGTGGAAAAGCGGTGTCAACTTGCGAGAATTCTTAATGTAAAGCCCTCCAACACCTTTTGGGCCATGGAACTTGTGTGCTGAAAACGACATGAATGCAATATCATACTCTTTTACATTAACAGGTATCTTACCTACAGCCTGTACAGCATCCGTATGAAAAAGAACACCTTTTTCCTTACACACTTCCGAGATCTCCTTAATCGGGAAGATCATACCTGTCTCATTATTGGCCCACATGACCGATACCAATGCTGTTCTGTCTGTAATGAATGATTTTACAGTATGTGCTTCAACAACCCCTTGATCATTCACTGGAAGATAAGTAACCTTGACACCACAGTGCTCTTCAAGATATTTACATGTTGACAGGATCGATGGGTGTTCAACCTCAGTCGTTACAATATGATTTTTATCACCATGTTGGATAAGATCAGCCCAGACTGATTTCAATACCCAGTTGTTAGACTCTGTCGCGCATGACGTGAAAACGACATCATCGTTGTCCGTCGCTCCGATACCATTATAGACTTGGTCGATCGCTTTACGCAGTCCAGGGTGTGTCTTTGTACCGAACTTATGTAAAGAGTTCGGATTTCCATACATCTCAGTCATATAAGGTAGCATCGCTTCAACAACTTTTGGATCCATCTGAGTCGTTGCGTTGTTATCTAAATATACTTGCATATTTATCCTTGTTTTTGAATATCGATTTGATAATAATACTCAAAATTTTTAATTAGGACATATTTTGTCCTCTTTTTGATAGCGACATGATAGTAGGTATTGCTTAAGTTTATGCTTAAGATTATTTTATGGAAAGTATAGCTTAAGGAAATTTTTAGTTAATACTTTCAGCTCTTCATCATCTCGATGAGTGTCTGAATACTTTCATCATAGTCTGATATGAAACTTGAGCCCTGTGAAATGAACTTTTCCATGCTCTCTTTTTTAGCAATCGCCTCATCCAGTTCAGCATCATTCCCCGATGTATAAGCACCAATACGTATCAAGACCTCATTCTCTTTTAACAATGTATAAAGCCGTCTAAACTTTCTTGCGGCTTCAAAATGTTCTGCAGAGATAATATCATTCATCACCCTCGAAGCAGAGTTTAGGATGTGTATAGGCGGGTAGATACCAAAGTCTGTCAGTTCACGTGACAGGACGATATGCCCGTCCAGAATAGAACGGGATTGGTCCGCGATAGGGTCATTCATATCATCACCCTCTACCAAGACTGTAAAGAAGGCCGTAATAGAACCTTTCCCTTCCTCTTTTCCAGCTCTTTCCATCAACTGGGGAAGGAGAGTCAATGATGATGGTGGGTAACCTTTGGAAGTAGGTGGTTCTCCAAGGGCTAGTCCGATCTCACGTTGTGCCATGGCAAAACGTGTTACGGAGTCCATCATAAAAAGAACATCCTGTCCCTGGTCTTTAAAATATTCTGCCACAGACATCGCGGAAAAGGCCCCATATTTTCGCATTAAAGGGGAATCGTCGGAAGTCGCTACAACGATGACTGTATTCGTAAGGTCTCCTCCCAGGTTTTTCTCAATAAACTCTGGGACTTCCCGTCCGCGCTCTCCAATCAAAGCTATGACCTTGATAGGAGCTTCAGAACCTCTGACGATCATACCCATCAGTGTCGATTTACCCACGCCGGAGCCAGCAAAGATACCCAGCTTTTGACCTTTACCGCATGAAAGAAGTGTATCGATGGTTTTAACTCCGACAGAAAACTTTTCATTAATCATACCTCTTGCCATCGCAGCAATAGGCTGTTTAATAATCGAAGACTGTGACGAACAGCGCAGACTCCCTTTACCATCGATGGGATGCATAAAAGGATCGACAACACGGCCCAAGAGCTCAGGACCGATGTCTATCTTCATCCCATTTTGTTTTAAAAAGACCTCATCTCCTACACAGTAGCCCTCAATGAATGAAAAAGGGCTGATGGCAAAACTTTCCTCTCTGATCTCCGTCACCATACCCATCGTGCTCATCTGATTCTCTTTAGAGATGATGGATACGGTGTCACCTATGCTGACCTTGAGCCCTTTAGCCAAGACAATATTGGCATTAATCTCTGTGATCGTCCCAAATGCAGGTGATAAATTATGTCCTTTGATCCGATCGCGAAGAGAGTTTAGAGGCATATATGTTTAATACCTGTTGCCTACAGGAGCATTGATAAGAGAAAAGAACTCTGCTCTGGTCTTTTCATCTTTTTTGAACAGCCCACGCAGCGCTGATGATGTTGTCGTCGAATTGATCTTCTCAACACCTCGCATCTCCATGCACATGTGACGCGCCTGTATGACGACGGCGACTCCTTTCGGCTCAATAGTCTGCATAATAGCGTCAGCGATCTGTTCTGTTAACTGTTCTTGTATCTGCATGCGTCTGGAAAAGACATCCACTACCCTTGGTATCTTTGAAAGACCAACGACCTTTCCGTCAGGAATATAAGCAACATGGGCCCGTCCTATAATAGGAAGAAGGTGATGCTCACAAGTAGAGTAAAGTTCAATGTCTTTGATTAAAACCATCTCATCATTCGAAGAGGTAAAAAGAGCCGAAGAAAGGATTTCATTAGGGTCTTCTTTATACCCTCCATAGATGAAGTCATAAGCTTTTCTCACCCGCTCTGGCGTCTTGAGAAGTCCTTCGCGCTCTGGGTCCTCACCTACAGACCGCATCATCGTCTTTACTGCGTTCTCAAATGCTTCATTATTTATATCAGCCACTTCTATACCTTATGTTTTATTGACGTTAGAATACCATCTCTTCGCTTGTGCTGAGTTAAACATATCGTATTATAGAAAAAAAAGAAAAGTTTCGATAAAATTTCGAAAAATTTATACATAGTAGTGTCATTTGAGAATACTACTGTAAAAATCTAAAAGGGATTTAATGGAATTCAAAACCAATAAAATCGACAGCGCTAACGCTGAAATCACTGCTACATTGGCACAAACTGATATTGATGCCAATGTTGAAAAACTTGCCAAGCAACTTGCTAAAACTGCAAATATCCCAGGTTTTCGTAAAGGTAAAGTTCCTGTATCTGCTATTAAAAAACAATACGGAGACAAACTTGTCCAGGATGCTGAATCAGAAGCACTTCGTGACCTGCTTGACAATGGTCTAAAAGATCTTGGTGCGACTAACGATGCACTAATCGGTGAACCTCAGATCACTAAATTTGACAAATCTGATGACAAGATCGATGTGGCCGTGACTATTGCTCTACGTCCTGAGATCAACATTGATGGCTATGCAGAGATCGCTCCAGAGACTAAAAAACCAAAAATCACTGCAAAAGCGATTACTGACCGTATCCAAGAGATCGCTCAGGCACAGGCACCTTTCGTAGACGTTGATGAGGACCGCGCGCTTGTCGATGGTGATACAGCGAATATCGACTTTGAAGGTTCTATTGACGGTGAGCTATTTGAAGGTGGAGCTGCTGAAGGGTTCTCTCTTACACTGGGTTCAGGTCAATTCATTCCTGGTTTTGAAGATCAAGTAATCGGCATGAAAAAAGGTGAGGAAAAAATCATCAAAGTAACTTTCCCTGAGAACTATGGTGGTGAGAAGCTTGCAGGCAAAGATGCCGAGTTCAAAGTAAAAGTCAATGCAATCCAGATGAAAGAAAAAGTACGTATGGATGCTGCTCTTGCTAAAAAAATGCTTCCAGGCGAAGAAGAAGCCACTATGGATATGTTAAAAGAAAAAGTAAAAGAGCAACTTGAAAAAGAAGAACTTTCTAAGCTTTACAACGAAGAGTTAAAACCAAATCTACTTGAAGCTTTCGTTCAAAAGTTCAACTTCGACCTTCCTTCTTTCGTAGTAGAACAAGAGATGGATATGGCACTGAACAAAAAAGCGCAGACTATGAGCGAAGATGAGATCAATGAACTTAAAGACAACGCAGAAAAAGTCAAAGAACTTCGTGAAGAGTTCCGTGACGATGCGACACGTTCTGTGAAAGCGACATTCATCATCGATGCTCTGGCTAAAGCTGAAGATATCAAAGTCGAAGAGAATGAAGTGATGCAGACAATTTACTTTGAAGCGATGCAAATGGGTCAAGACCCTGCTGCAGTCTATGAAAGCTATAAGAAATCTGGTTACCTTCCGGCTATCCAGATGGCTATGGTAGAGGACAAAGTACTTTCAAAACTAATTGATGCGAAACTGAAAGATTAATTTCTGCAGTCAACCTAAGGACTAGGATTCTTTAAAAAGCTTAAAGATCATTTCCTTTTAACACCCATTACTTGAATGGGTGTTGTGCTTTAAAAAATGATTAGCTACAATACAAGAGTTTTAAATTTCTCAAATTTCAAAATAATCATTTTTTAAATCATACAAAGGCACTCAATGAGTTATATTCCTTACGTTATTGAAAAAACAGGTCGTGGTGAACGGTCCTATGACATCTATTCACGTCTTCTAAAAGATCGTATTGTTATGCTGACCGGCGAAGTCAATGACCAATCTGCTTCGACTATTGTCGCTCAACTTCTTTTTCTTGAAGCAGAAGACCCGGAAAAAGATATCTATTTTTACATCAACTCTCCAGGAGGAGTCATTACTGCGGGAATGTCAATTTATGACACAATGAATTATATAAAACCCGATGTTTCGACGATATGTATAGGACAAGCGGCTTCAATGGGCGCTTTCCTACTGAGTTCTGGTGCAAAGGGAAAACGCTACTCTCTACCTAACTCTCGTATCATGATCCACCAACCATCAGGTGGCGCTCAAGGCCAATCGACTGATATCCAGATCCAGGCGAAAGAGATTCAGCGTATGAAAGATGATTTGAATGCTATTTTGGCTGAGAACACGGGTCAAAAAGTAGCAAAAATTGCTGAAGATACAGAACGTGATAACTTCATGTCTGCCGAACAAGCGAAAAAATACGGTATGATAGATGAAGTGATTTCAAAAAATTCTAAAAAATAAGGTGTGAATATGGCAGGAAATCTTCGTAAACGACGTGATATCTCTGCTGTGGACACATCCTCTGATGTACCGACATTCGGTGGTCCTTCCCCATCTTCTGATTTAAACGAGCCTACTAGTGACTTAGAGATGTATGCCAAAGAGGTCCTCTCACAACTGATACAAGACAACCTTCCGCCAACGCCTAATAACTTTGGACTCTATTTCGACCGGCTTTTGGAAGAGAAGTCAGAAACAATGCGCAAACAGATCAACTCTATCCTTGAGTTTGAAAACAGCAATGATGACGAGAAGACCATTCAATTGGAGAAAAGTTTAAAATCGGGATTTTCCTCCATCAAGTCAATCTTGCAAGTGACCTCCAATCTTTACAAGAACATGGCTTTGATGGAAAAAATTCTTTCAAAACGCCGTGCTGAACTTGGGGTCAATCCTGATGCCCAATCTGTCTTATCCACTATAACTTCATTGGATCAAGATGTAGGAAAACTCAATAATATCTTGAAAAAGCAGATTGACCATATGAAGGATCTCTATCAAGATACTGCCAACATCGTGAAAAATGTTGATAATGAGACCATCTATGACAATCAGTTTGGTATTTATAATAAACGTTATCTCCTGCAAAAACTCGAACAGGAAAAAAACCTGATTGAAGAGTTCAAACATACGAGCACACTGATCACCATAGAGCTCTCAAAAGTGATTGAAGAGAGTGTTGACAATCCCAAGGCACTGATGCTTATGACACGAACCGTTGCACGCTTGCTCATGAAAACATCTCGTCGTAGTGATGTCGTTGCCCATTACGGTGATGGTGTCTTTGCCATGATTCTCAAGCATACTGATATCGTTAATGCCAAGCGTGCTAGCGCACGTTTGTGTGATCTTGTCGCATCAAGCAACTTCTTTCTTGCAGAAAAAGAGATTCAGTTGAAAATCTCGTTGGGCATTGCCAACATCAGTCCGGATCGATCTGTTGAAGAGACACTGGTATGTGCTCTTAATGCTATGGAAAACGCCTACGCAAATGATACTGAGGATTACTCAGTCTGTACAAAGGACACTGAAACTGAATGAAACTCCCCATTGTTGTATATCCCGACAAACGCTTGAAAGAGGTCTCTCAAGCAGTTGAAACATTTGATGCAGATCTGCACACACTGCTTGACAATATGTATGATACGATGCTTGAAAGTAATGGTATCGGCCTTGCTGCTATTCAAGTCGGTATAGCTAAACGTGTACTGTTGCTTTGCATACCTGATGAAGAAGGCGAGCAGCATTTTGAAGACCTCTTGGAGATCATCAATCCTGTCACCTCCAATGAAGATGGTATAATCGTTTATCAGGAGGGCTGCTTAAGCGTACCTAGTTTTTATGAAGATGTCGAACGTCATGAAAGACTGACCCTCAGCTATCAGGATCGTCACGGCAACCATAAAGAATTAGAGGCAGAAGGACTTTTATCTGTAGCGATACAGCATGAGATAGACCACTTGGATGGTAAACTATTTATCGAAAAGCTCTCATATACGCGTCGTAAGAAGTTTGAAAAAGAGTACAAGAAACTACAAAAGTCGAAAAAATAACCTATCGTCTTTACCATTCATCCCTTTTAGGGACAAATAATCATTCTATTCAGAATGCGTCACTTTATATAAATCGATTATCGAAATAACCAAGACTATACAAGCCACTAAACTACCCACTCCCAGATGCATTTCATTCATCTTTGCCTCCTTGTTGACATGAGTGCACTTTCGACACCTTACAAGCAGACCTGCAACCCTTAAGTGAACAGCGATAAAAGACTTTATCAGTTTATCACATTATGTTATTTTTAGTTCTTAAATATTTTATTGATCCTATCCTCCCAAAATTTGGCGATATTGATAGCTTAATTTGCTTTTTTATGCATAAAAACAACCTTTTAACTTAAAATTTTTGTATAAATCATACAGATATTTTCTTTTTTTGCCTGGTTCAATATACTATTGTCATGAAAAAAGTATACTCAGGAAGTTTTGAAGGTATCTCGACCAAAAGTGTCTGCGTTGAGACAAGTTTTACGAAAGGTCTCCCTTCATTCTCTATCGTTGGTTTGGGGAATGCGTCCATTCAAGAATCAAAAGAACGTATTAAATCTGCACTTGCTGCTAACGGGTACACCTTCCCTCCGATGCGAATAACCATCAACCTCTCTCCTTCCGATCTTAAAAAAGAAGGCACCCATTTCGATTTGTGCGGAGCACTTCTTATCGCCTTGAACAAAGAAGATGTTGATTTTGAAGACTTTTATGTTTTCGGTGAGCTTGGGCTGGATGGAGAGGTCAAGGAGACACGTTCGCTCTTTGCCCTTATCTTGTCATTATCTCAGTCAAAAGAGCTTACTAAAGTTGTCGTTCCCTACTCTTCACTCTCCAAGCTCTCTGTTATCCCAAATATTGAATTGTATGGAGTGCATAATTTAGAAGAGTGTATTGAGTTCTTTAGATCAAATCAAAATCGAACACCAGCTATAAAAAAAGAGTACTCTCACAACTTCATAGAAACTCGGTATGAAAAGCTTTATTATCAAGCTCAATATCTATGTGATTTTAATGAAGTCAAAGGTCAGGAGCATGCAAAAAGGGCTGCTCTGATCTGTGCTGCGGGCATGCATAACCTCTTATTGGAAGGAAGTCCTGGATGTGGCAAGAGTATGATTGCAAAACGCCTTCACTATATTTTACCTCCCTTACACATGGGTGAAATTTTAGAAAATGCGAAACTTAATGCTCTAGAAGGAATTGAACCTGATTTCGCTCCACTTCGTCCCTTCAGGCATCCCCACCATACTTCAACACCGGCGAGTATCTTCGGTGGAGGCTCGACATCTTCACGCATAGGAGAAATCGGCTTGGCTCACGGTGGCATACTTTTTTTCGATGAGCTTCCCCATTTTCCAAAGAACATCCTTGAAGCCTTACGTGAACCACTTGAAGACAGAAGAATCATGATCTCAAGAGTCAACACAAAAATAGAGTACCCAACAGATATTATGTTTGTTGCAGCGATGAACCCATGCCCATGCGGGAACCTCTATCATATGCAAAAAAGTTGTCGCTGTTCCGAGCTTGAGATTAAACGTTATAAAAATCGTCTCTCGGAACCTTTTCTAGACAGGATAGACGTGTGTGTACAGATGCAGCCAAGCAGCAGTGACGATAAAGCGACACTTAGCTCTTCTGCGATGCATACAGAGGTCTTTAAGGCACTAAAGTTTAAAGATAATCGTAACCAACAAAAACCTAACGGGAAACTCGATGATAATGAGGTAAAACAGTTTTGCCAACTTACCCCCGAACTTCAAGGAGTACTTCGTCAAGCAAGCGAACACTTTGGTCTGAGTTTTCGTTCCGTCAATAAAATTCTTAAAGTATCCAGAACGATCGCTGACCTCTCACTGGCTGAAAAAATTGAAAAAGTGCACCTGATGGAAGCCCTCTCTTATCGAAGGCGCTAAAGCTCAATATTTGATGCGCATCTCTTGTTCTATGGCCATCTTGGCTTCGACGATTTCGAGACTCTGCTCATATGCCTTTTGTAATTTGTATTTGTAAGTCTGAGAAAGTTGCCTGTCAAAAGATTGAATCACCTCTTTATAACTCTTTATAAATGTTTGAATAAGCTCAGCCGTTTCAAGGGATATCCTGTTATTACGCGCGATTGCAAGGACAATATCAAAACCTAACTTCAACTCTTCTGCCATAGTCTCAACACGGAACTCATTCGAATATATAAAGCGTTCAAGTATGGCGGCCATACCGGCATCTTTACAAGGGTAATCCTTATTATGATTATAAACATAGATCTTCATCTCTTCTTTTGTCCACATCGAGACAACACGCCGCATCGCTGCGATCTTTTGTTCCCGCTCACGCTTATGTTCATAATAACTTTTTTTCTGTTCGGAAAGATCAACTAACATTTCAAATTGTACATCGTTTTTTTGGTTAATAAGCTGTATTTGGACTCTTTAGAGTCTATTAAGAGAGAGAGATGATAATGCATTAAAGAGAGAGTAAGAAGGGAGAAATCCCCCTTATATCTCTATTCTCTTTTTTAAAAAGTTGCAACAACCCACTGTGTTATAAAAAATCCACCTACGACCAGCCAGATAAACATACTTCCAGCTGTATAGATCGGAGCCAGTCCAAGACCTTTGAATTTTGCAAATCGCGTTCCCATTCCCAAAGCTGTCATCGCCATTGTCAGCAAGAACGTGTCTATGATGTTAATATTATTAATCGTACTTTTTATCATCACAGCCATTTCCTCAGTTGCACCCAGTGTGTAACCATGAATCAAAGAGTTAATTCCGGCTATCCCGATAAAGTAAACAGCAAACCAAGGGATAACAAGCTTAAGCTTGCTACCTTCACCACCTGACTTTTTAGCGCTATATGAAAGAAGAAGACCCAGTATGATCAGCATCGGTGCGATCATAATAACACGGGTCATCTTTACGATGACAGCTGAATCCGCCATCATCTTGTACTCAGCTTCCATACCTACAGGCACAGGGACAGAGGCAGGTACTGCAACGACTTGGGCAACCTCATGGATAGTACCGCCCACATAGATACCAAACGCCGATGGCGACATATGTAAAAAACCCTCTGCCGGTTCAATGATCGTCGTATACAAGACAGGATACAAGAACATGGAGATCGTACCAAACAAGACCACCATAGAGACAGCTATAGCTGCCTTGTGTTCTTCTGCTTTTAACACTGGTTCAGTCGCCAATACAGCTGCCGCCCCGCACACAGAAGCACCGGATGCATTGAGGATGGAGGTGTCTCTGTCCATCTTAAAGACTTTCTGACCCAACCATATCCCGATGATCATTGTTGATGAAAGCATCAAAAATGAAACCATAAAGCCTTGTAAGCCGACCTCAGCTATCTGCTGAAACGTAATCCTAAAACCGTAAAAGACAATAGCAAAACGCAAAATCTTCTTTGCAGAAAAGATAATACCGCTTTCCCATTCTACGGGGAACCTGTTGTGCAATGTATTCGCATAAAAGATACCGATAACGATACCCACAACAAGAGGCGAGATACCCATCTTCGCTACCGGTGCAAGCTCGGAGATATATGTTGCAGCGGCGGCTACCAATGCAACAAATATGATCCCGCTTATCGTTCCCTTACGCTTCTCTTTTGAAAAAGCCATAATATATTCCTTTTTTTGGATTCGTCATTATAATAGATTTTAATACATAAGCAAAATGAATTTAAATTTTTTATATATTAAAATTAATTGATTAAACCTTCGTTATAATTATATATAGAAATAAAAGGCGAAACAGGGCTGACAATGCAAAATCTTTATTATGAGGTCGACACTTTAGACCAACGTGCCTATACAACGTTCCATCTCAATGAAGATATTCTGATGGAGCACGCGGCTAATGGGATGGCTGAGTATATTAAACGACATCATCAATCAGCCAAAACAGTCTTGATTGTATCAGGCTCCGGAAACAATGGAGCAGATGGCATTGCCCTGGCGCGCCTGTTATATCTGACTTTTGATGTTCGGCTTTATCTGCATAAACAACCCTCTACACAGACTGGAAAACTACAACTTGAACGTATCAGAGCTATGGGGCTTGACCCTGTCAATGGACTCGAAGACGCTGATATTATCGTTGATGCCCTTTTTGGCTCTGGACTCTCTCGAGAGATGGACCAGGAGAGCAGTACCTTGCTTGAAAGACTTAACTGTTTCAACGGGGTCAAGATAGCATGTGATATGCCATCGGGCCTTAATAAAGAGGGTCACCTCTATCCGCACGCTTTCATTGCAGACATCACCCTGACTATGGGTGCACTTAAACGAGGTCTTTTTTCAGACAGTGCGAAAGAGAATGTAGGGGACATAGAACAACTTGATCTTGGTCTCCCTCGTGATATATATCAGACAAAAAGCCATTGGAAACTCTTAGACAAAAGCGACTTGAAGCCTCCTTTTAGAGAAAAGAAAAACACCCATAAAGGAAGTTTCGGCCACCTTAGCCTTATCCACGGAGAGAGAGAAGGTGCATCTATAATCGCCGGTTTATCAGCTTTGAACTATGGGGTCGGTTTGGTAACTCTTGTAGGTGAAAAGATAACTTCCCTTCCCTATTCACTGATGCAAGATACAACACTTCCAAAAAACACAACGGCTATTGCCTGTGGAATGGGTCTAGGCAGAGAGTTTCAAAGAGAGCGGCTTTCTCGAATTCTGGCACATGACCTCCCCATGGTCCTTGATGCTGATATCTTTTATCACTCTGTTTTTTATGACCTTCTATATAAAGAGGTCATCATATCCCCGCATCCCAAAGAATTCGTCCATATATTGAAAACAACACAGCTTGCCAATATTACAGTACACGAACTGCAAGAGGACCGTTTCACATATGCCGAACTCTTCAATAAGAAGTTCCCACATGTCGTTCTCATCCTTAAAGGAGCCAATACCATCATTGCCCATCACGGCAGGTTCTATATCAATCCCCATGGTACCTCATCTCTGGCGAAAGGCGGCAGCGGGGACATCTTGAGTGGTCTGTGCGGTGCCCTCCTTGCACAAGGCTATTCGCCCTTAGATGCTGCTGTACAAGCGTCTTTGGCACAGACCCTTAGTGCAGCATCCGCCAAGCAAAACTCCTATGCACTTACACCAGAAAATATTATCGAAGGGCTCTCATGTCTGTAAAAAAAGTAGTCATTCTCTTCAGCGGTGAGGGAAACAATATGCTTCATATCATCAAGGAAGTCAACAAGCACGAAGAAATCGAGGTCGTCGCGACCATAACCAACAGAAAAGAGGCTAAAGGTATTGAAAAGGTCAGAGCATACAACATTCCTGTCAATATCATCGAGCATAACAACTATGACTCAAGAGAGGCATTTGATCAAGAACTGGTTAATCGAATCGACTACTATAAGCCGGACCTCGTCGTACTGGCTGGTTTTATGAGGATTCTTACCCCTGTCTTTACCGAAAATGTAAAATCAATCAATCTCCATCCCTCTGTTCTTCCGCATTTCAAAGGAGCCAAAGCAATAGAACAGAGCTATGAACATCCCGACAAACCAGCCGGCGTATCTGTCCACTGGGTCAGTGATGAGCTGGATGGCGGGGCCATCATTGCTCAAAAAGAACTCCACCGTATTGAGGGAGAAGATTTTGAATCGTTTAAGAACCGAATCCATTTACTTGAATATGAGCTTTTACCTCAGACCGTAATTAGTTTGCTTCAATAAGCTATTAGATAGTCTGTGTTATAACCCCACAATAAAAAATGTCTAGGAACTACTAAATGGATAACATTCTAAAAATTGGAAAATATGAACTAGGGTCTCGTCTTATCGTTGGAAGCGGAAAGTACGCAGATTTTGAGACCACCAAAGCAGCAACCTTAGCATCTGGATCAGAACTTATTACTGTTGCTGTACGTCGTTTAAATATCACAGACCCAAACAAAGAGAACCTGCGTGATACCTTTAAAGGGACAAATGTCAAATTCTTACCAAACTCTGCAGGCTGTACAACAGCTGAAGAGGCTATCACCCTTTTCCGTCTAACCCGTGAAGCTACAGGTATTGATCTAATTAAACTTGAGGTGATAGGCGATACGGAAAAAACACTTTATCCTGATGTACTTGAGACAATAAAGGCATGTGAAGTACTGTCTAAAGAGGGCTTTACTATCATGGCTTATACTTCAGATGATCCGATTATGGCAAAACGCCTTGAAGATGCCGGAGCACATGCTGTTATGCCTCTTGCTGCACCCATCGGTTCAGGACTCGGCGTACAAAACCCATACAATGTAGTCTTTGTAAGAGAGGCTGTCAAAGTTCCTGTCATCGTCGATGCGGGAATTGGCTGTGCCTCAGACGCTGCTTATGCCATGGAACTTGGTGCAGAAGGCGTTCTCACAAATACAGCTATCGCACAGGCTCAAGACCCTATGATGATGGCAGAAGCGATGAAACATGCAGTTATCGCAGGACGTATGTCATACCTTTCAGGACGTATCCCAAAACGCCCTTATGCGACGGCATCATCTCCTGTTGATGGAATGATCCAGTTTTAACACTTTGCCCTCCTAAGGGGCAACTGCCACACCTTCTATTCTACTATATTGATCAAAAGCTCAAAATACCAAGAAGATTCAACATCACAATGACCAAAGCGACAGGTGCCACATAACGAAGCATAAAATACCATACAGAAAATCCCCGGCCCAGACTCGTTTTCAATACAGCATAGACCTGACTCTTCGGCAAAGCGTAACCAATAAAAAGAGCCATCAGTAATCCACCTAAAGGCAACATGACGGCGGCAGTAATATGATCAACCCAGTCAAAAAAGTTTTTCGACCCAAAGGTTAGCATGTCACCAAATTCCGATGTATTTGAAAGCAGTGCAATGATACCCACCAGATAAAAGAATAAGCCTGCCGTCATGGCTGATTGAAACCGGGTAAAAGAGAACTTGTCGATAAGATACTGCACCATTGGTTCCGTCAATGAGACAGCCGATGTCAAACCGGCAAAAGCAAGCGCTATAAAGAATAAAATGGCAAATATATTTCCCAAAGTCCCCATCTCATAAAAAACGGCAGGAAGAGATATAAAAACTAGACCCGGTCCCTTCGCCGGTTCTGCACCATATTGATATAAGAATGTAAATAGGGTCAATCCAGCCAAAAGTGCGATTCCGGTATCAAGGCCCACTACTATCAATGAGCTCTTTGCCAGATTACTATTTTTTTGCAATGACGCAGAATAGGTCAATATCGCTCCCATTCCAAGCGAAACGGTAAAAAAGGCATGCCCGACTGCCGTCACGAAAGCATCAGAGTTCAATTTACTCCAATCGGGTGTAAACATAAAATCCCAGGCTTGTGCGAACCCATTGAGTGTAAGTGCATACAAAAACATAACCGAGACAATCAAGATTAACAACGGCATCAAAAGCATGTTTAACTTTTCAATCCCCCCTTTGATACCGCGGACCAATACTGCTGTGACCATGACAAAGGAGATCGTGTGAAACAGCACCTGTGTTCCAATACCCTCTTTTAACATACTTGTAAATGCAGCTTCTGCTTCGACTACTGAGCTTGGAAGAGAACCGAATGCGACAACAATATAATGAAGTATCCAACCGATGACAACTGAATAAAAAGTCATGATCAATATACCAGCCCATATCCCCATCAAACCTGCAAGACGCCACTGCATCTTAAACCGAGGGGCCAATGATTCGAAACTTGCTGCGGCATCAAGACGCCCTAAGTAACCTATCAGCATCTCGGCAATCATTATTGTAAACCCTATACATAAGACTGTGATCAAATAGACAAGAACAAAAGCCCCTCCTCCATATTCTCCTGTAATGTAAGGGAACTTCCAAATGTTACCCAGGCCTACGGCTGAACCTGCCGCTGCCAAGATAAAACCCAAGCGGGAAAAACGTGCTATTTTCATATCTCATCTTCCATATTTTGTGATAAATCATTATACTCAATCGGGATTAAAATAAACGAATTTGCAACTTATTTGAATTTCCTTGAAAATAGTATTGACAATTGCAAACCTTTTGTATATAATTTCGCCCTCATCAATTGAATTATTGTTGAACAGTGTCGGGGCGTAGCTCAGTATGGTTAGAGTACTTGGTTTGGGACCAAGGGGTCGAAGGTTCGAGTCCTTTCGCCCCGACCACTTTTTTATTTTTATCTTTTCAAGACTTAATTATTATAATCACATGGTGGGATTAGCTCAGTTGGTTAGAGTATCTGGTTGTGGTTCAGAGGGTCGCGGGTTCGAATCCCGTATCCCACCCCATGTAATAACAGTTGAAAAATAAAAATAGATCGGCTTATCTAAAAGCTCTCTAGCAACCAAGATATAGAGTTTTTTGATTTGCCAACCTTAAAAAACGATGCGCCCGTGGCTCAACTGGATAGAGTAACGGACTTCGAATCCGTTGGTTACAGGTTCGAATCCTGTCGGGCGCACCACCTTATGTGCGTCCTTAGCTCAGCTGGATAGAGCAATGCCCTTCTAAGGCATCGGTCAGAGGTTCGAATCCTCTAGGGCGTACCACTTTGATATTGTTAACAGTGTTTTATAGACGCGGATGTGGTGAAATTGGTATACACGCTAGACTTAGGATCTAGTGCCGCAAGGTGTGGAGGTTCAAGTCCTCTCATCCGCACCATTCTTATAAAGCACTTCTAACAATATCAAACCTTTCTAAAACACGCGGATGTGGTGAAATTGGTA
>JBFESZ010000015.1:0-29040 GCA_041548245.1 Sulfurimonadaceae bacterium | reverse complement strand
CGTATTACTGTAAGATATTTCAGTCTTTGTCTTATAGCGCGCCTCTTCACTTTGTTGCTGTACTTTTTCTATACGCTTTTGTGCCGCTTTCAGTTTAGCCTTGGCGGCATCTATCTCTGCCTTGGCCTCATTGGCTATGGCCGTGGCTGCTTCTAGCTCTTGCTTTTCCTGCCGTGTAGTCTCTTCATCACTCAACTCTGCTGCAACCAGACTAGCAAAAACAAACGGTACCAGCCATACACTCTTCTTCATATCTCTTCCTTAGTTGTCAATCTTGTTCAAATGGATATCCATTTGTGGATATGGAATACTAATACCTTTTGCATCAAAGGTCAACTTGACCTTCTCCATCATATCAAAGTATACCGGCCAGTAATCTTCGCTCTTGACCCACGGACGGAAGGCAAAGTTGACGGAAGAGTCTCCCAGTTCTTTCACCCCGACAAAAGGTTCCGGATCGGCAAGAATACGTTCATCCTCTTTGATGATCTCTTCCAATGTCGCTTTGGCAAGTCTTAGATCATCATCATAACCTATCCCGAAGACAAGATCGAGACGGCGTGTCTTTTGTGCAGAGAAGTTCGTTATATTTCCCCCTGTTACAGCCATGTTGGGGACCGTAATGACCTTGTTGTCAACCGTATGAAGTATCGTTGCGAACATTGAGATCGCAGCGACCGTTCCCGTCTCTCCTCCGACTGTAACCATATCCCCGACATTAAATGGTCGAAAAGAGATAAGCAGCACGCCAGAACCGATATTGCCAAGTGTACCCTGAAGTGCCAGACCGATTGCCAGACCTGCGGCTGCCAAAATTGCGGCAAATGATGTCGTATCAACACCCACGGCATTCAATGCTGCAAGTATGACCACCACCATCATCATGATATAGACAATACTCTGTATAAAGCTCACAAGCGTACTGTCGACTTTGTTCTTTTCCATCAGCTTGACAACTATATTTTGAAGCCATCTGGCCACCCATCTACCCACAATAAAGATAATAATTGCACCGATTATCTTTAACCCGTATGCGGCTACAAAGTCGATAGCCATCTGTGCGTACATGCCTGTCTGATCGTACACCTCAGCACTCTGTTCAATCACTACCGCACCCGTATTTTGTACATCATTCATGTAGCTCCCCCTTATGCTTAATTTCATCAATTATAAATAAGCTTCACATAAATCAAACTGAGCCTGAAATTCTTTCAATTGTCGCTTTCATCCGTTTATAATGATCACCATGCCAATAGATACGGCCACACTGCTTGCACGTCTCAAAATAGGAAAAATGTGTGATGACTTTTACAGGAAGCTTTTCAATGACATCTTGTTTGTCGACTTTAACAAGAGGTTCATTACAGATAATACATCGACTATAAGAGGAACTCTCAGGTTTTAGATCATAGGTTCCCATCAGCTCTTGAAGCTGCCCTTCCGTATTAACGGATTGCAGCAAAATACAGTGAGCCTTTTTGCGCTCTGACAACTCTCTGTCACGTGTCAAGACAATACGGTTATCTCTATTTGCAAGTTCAATAAGGTCATTATCATCTATCTGTGGGAAATAGAGGGTGTCATACCCCATAAAGCGAAGATACTTGCTTAACTTTCCCAAATGACAGTCGGCGATAAACAAGGGGGCATGAGTCTTTTTAAAATTTAGCATACTTGATTGTACAATGTATTATGCCTATAAGAGAAAAATCTTTCTCTAAACTTTTATATCAAGATGATGCAGCGGCGGAGTTTTCGTCTCTTTTTCTTCGTCTTTCTTGCGCTCTTTATTCTTTTCGTTTTCCTCTTCCTCGCGTTTTTTACGCTCGGCATCTTCATTGGTTTCACCTGTCTCTTCGGTAGGCCGGACTTCTTGGACCTCATCTTCTTTCTCATTGGCTATAGTAGCGGCAGCGAGATTTTGAAGATCAAACTTGTTTTGGACAGCATTCTGCTCGCTTGCTACTGCCGCCATCTGCTGATTCACGTAAATTGCACTGCCGATTGGTCCAATTGCCATAACCTTTCCTTTGTCTAATGTTCCTTTAGAACAGTCAGTGTCTTGTAGTTGTTATACAGAACATTCGCTTCTAACTGTACTCTCACTTCACGTCTATAGGTATAATCGACTAAAAACGAACCTGTTTTAGTCGTCGAGAAGTCAACACACAGTTTTGCTGCCGCATGCAGGACTTTTTCACTGATGTTCTGTTTGTTTGTCGGAATGATTACATGCGTTGAAGGCATGCCTTGTATATGCATCCATATGTCGCCAGCTCTTGCGATTTTGAGAAGTTCAATATTCCCTTTTTTATTCTTACCCAAAAGAACTTTCTGCCCCTCTATCCAAAAGGTCTCATAAGACTTCGGTGACTCTTTTTTCTCTTTCTTCTTTTGCGGTGGAATAAGCAGTTGCAGCTCTTCAGGGCTTTGCGTTGACATTATATTCCCTCTAAAACGCTCCAGAAAATCTATCTTTTCACTTAAGCCTTCACGTTCTATATGCAAATTGGAAGCCTTCTGTTTTGCTTTTTTTGCCTTCTTAAAAAAGAGCTCTCCTACTTCAGCCGCTGTACGTGCACCTTCAGGAAGTATAAACTCAATCTCTGTGCCCGAGAAGTCATAAAGTTTCACAGACTTTGCATACGGTTTAATCAAATGCATATTGGCCAAAGCAAGGTTACCCTTGTCAAAGTTCTCTTCGGCCTCTTTCAAAAGATTCTGCTCATCTTGCAAATTTGACAACTCTTTTTTCATCCGCGTAATCTTTTTTTCAACACGGGAGGCTTCAACACGCTGCCGGCTCTGTAACTGCTTTTGTGTTCGCTGTAGATAGGTCGTATTCAGATAAGCTTCTATGTCCTCAATGTTTTCACCATCTTTTGGAACAAACTTCGGTGCTTCCAAAGCCTCCAACCTAATACCAGGTTTGATCTCCCTGTAAGAGTTCATGATATCAACATGACGCAAGGCATCTAAGATCACGCCCTCTTCATCCAATAAGATGGCATTCGTATATTTTCCTGTAAACTCTAATTGTAAAAAGCTTTTGTTGGCTTTATACGCACCGCTTTGGCTTACTCCGATACGCAACACTTTGTCGTTATTCACAATCTCCATGCTTACAATCTCACTACGCCCCAAGTATTTATGCAATAGCACATCAAAAGGAGCCTGATAATGCTTGACACGAACCGAATCAGATGGACGCATATAGATAGCACTGTTACCTTTTTGCAGATCGAAATAGATATCATTTTTTCCGTCAAAAGCGATCTTGATAATGTTATCTGCCACCCTGTGTGCAGCCGAGATGCGCTTGAACTTCTGTAAATAATGGACTATCTGTTTAAAGGCGTAAAATTTCATAATTGAATTTTATCATAATAGTATAAAGAACTTTCCGCTATAATCGCGACATTAAATAAGGGTAAAGACCCGTTAAGAAGGTAAATTATGGGACAAACCATAACTGAAAAAATATTTTCTGAACATGTAGGTAAAAAAGTCTATGCTGGCGAGATCGTTCGCTCAAATATTGATATGATCATCGGCAATGACATCACTACTCCGATCTCTATCAAAGCATTTGAAGAATCAGGTGCTAAGAAGCTGGCAAATCCAGATGGCTTTGCCCTGGTACTTGATCACTTCATCCCTGCAAAAGACATTGCCTCTGCTAATCAGGCAAAGATCTCCAGAGAGTTCGCTTATAAGCACGACCTGAAAAACTATTTTGACGAAAAAGACATGGGTATCGAACATGCCCTTCTTCCTGAGAAAGGTTTGGTCGTTCCTGGTGATGTGATTATCGGTGCCGATTCACATACATGTACACACGGTGCACTGGGAGCATTCTCAACAGGTATGGGTTCGACTGACCTTGCTTTTGGAATGATCACAGGAGGGAACTGGTTCAAAGTCCCTGAGACCATCAAGGTTGTCTTTACCGGTAAACTTCAGCCAAACGTATACGGGAAAGACCTTATCCTTGAAGTCATCCGTCAGATCGGCGTGGACGGGGCCCTTTATCAGGCTCTTGAGTTCACAGGAGATACAATTGAAAACCTGGATATGGACGGACGTTTTTCATTGTGTAATATGGCGATCGAAGCCGGAGCAAAAAACGGCATCATTGCTGTCGATGATGTTACAAAAGCCTTCCTTGCAGACAAAGACCTGGCGCGTGAACCAAAGTTCCATTATTCAGATGAAGATGCAAAATACGCAAGAATCATCGAGATCGATGTCAACAATCTTGAACCGGTCATCGCCTACCCATCTCTTCCATCCAATGGAAAACCTCTAAGCCAGGCTGTAGCTGACAAAATCGCCGTTGATCAGGTCTTTATCGGATCATGTACCAACGGCCGTCTCTCCGATTTGAAGATGGCAGCAGAGATCCTAAAAGGAAGACGTGTTGCACGTCGTACGCGCCTGATCGTCACTCCTGCGACACAAAAGATCCTAAAACAGGCTGAAAAAGCGGGTTACCTTGATATTCTGATCGATGCCGGTGCTGTTGTCTCCAATCCGACTTGTGGAGCATGTCTGGGTGGATACATGGGTATTCTTGGTGACGGTGAAACGGCTATCGCTACGACTAACCGTAACTTTGTAGGACGTATGGGAGCGCGCAGTTCTGGCATCTACCTTGCCAACTCTGCTGTAGCAGCTGCTTCTGCTGTTACGGGTTATATCACTGATCCGAAAGATCTTTAATATCTCATTGCTTTGATTCCCTCTTTGTGTCTTCAAAGAGTGGCTTTGAAGGCAGCTAAAGGCTGCCTTTGAACTTTTTCCCACCTTCTTTTTTTGCTATAATTTACTCTTAAAGGTAACAATGATGAACTTAACACATTTAGATGAAAATGACAGACCAAAAATGGTCGATGTCTCTGGAAAGAGTCAGACTACACGTATTGCTGTAGCCAGCGGTATGATTTCAATGAGTCAAGAGGCTTTCGATGCTATCGTACAGCAAAAGACAAAGAAAGGGCCTGTTATCCAGACCGCTGTCATCGCCGCAATCATGGGTGTCAAAAAGACAAGTGAACTTATCCCCATGTGCCATCCGCTGAATCTTTCCGGAATTAACTGTGATATTGAGGAACTTCCCGACCTTCCTGGCTTCAAACTCTATGTCACAGCAAAGCTTACAGGGCAAACTGGTGTTGAAATGGAAGCCTTGACAGGTACGAGCATCGGACTGTTGACAATCTATGACATGGTCAAAGCCATTGACAAGAGTATGGTCATCTCCAATGTCCAACTCGAATCCAAAGAAGGAGGCAAAAGTGGTGAATATAAACGAACTTGATCAGAAGCTAGAACTTGATTATCCTTGTAACTGGAAATATAAGATCATTACTGAACATAAAGACCATACCAAAGAAGCTGTACTCGACGTCATTAATGAACGGTTTCATAAACTAACGCATTCCAAAGATTCAAAAGGTGGGAAATACGTCAGTATGAACCTTGAACTCTTGGTGCAGAACGAAGAAGACAGAAATTTTATTTTTGAAGCCCTCAAAGCACATCAAAAAGTAAAAATGGTGTTATAATAAAGATTATACACACCCTTTTGTATCTCTAGCCTAAAGGGTGTCGGCGTTTAATCATAGAAAGGCTGACCTATGCATATAGAAAAACTTGAACGTGACCTTTTAGACAAATGTACAATACTTGAGAAACAAGACCCCTTAAAGCAAAAAGAGATTATTAACAATGTCATTGAGCACCTTAACAAAGAGTGGGGCATTGATATTGCTCAGGCAAAAGCAAATGAGATAAAAACATTGGCTTCTGCCGTAATTACACAATCTACAAAAGAGCTCAATGCAGAACTTCAAGAACTTCTGCTTCAAAAAGAACGTATCGAACGCCAGCTTGATAAAAAAAGTCATGAAGTGCAAAGTCAGAAGCATGCACTCTTTAATACCATCGAAGAGTTGATAAAAGAGCGTGATCCTAACAGTCCAAGCGTCTCTAAACTTCATAAGATAGAACTTCAGATGATGGACCTTGTCGACCTCCTAGAGGAGATGGTAGAGTCAGCTATCATCACCACCTTGGAGAGAGGTTCCAATATTGAAGAGACAATTGAAGAGCTCGCAAAAGAGATTACTCTTCAGACCCTGGATGAAGGAATCATCTCGGCCATAAGAATACGTCATGTCATCTCTACCATTCTCAGGACAGCCATTGAGGTTGCCGAAGCCACGCCAAACTCTGCCGGTATCATACTTGAAGGAACCATCAAAGGAGTACGTGCAGGCCTTATCCGAGCACTTGACCGTTTCAAGCAGAAGTTTCTGTTCACACCCGATGAAGTCAAACTGGCACTTATCGACGATCCTCAGGCCCTGTATGATGAGCTGCACCATACAGACACTCTTTTCATACAGACGATAGAGGCCATCAGTGCTCAAAGCAACCCTGCTATCAGAGGTGAACTTGAGAATGTTCTGGCCGACATCCGTTATGATATGCAAGAGCTTGCACTGATCTCGAAAGAGACATTAGAGATACTGGGTGATAAACTTTCCCATCTTGCCAAAGAGGCTATGCAAAAAAGTTCGGTCATACTACAGTCCAAAAAAGCAAAAGATGCCAAAAAGATGGGTATTCATGCTTGGAGCGTGGCACGTTCAGTGATTGATGGGGCTATTAAAGGGGCAAAAGACGCCATAGATAAAAAGTGATCTCTCACGTGTTTAAGATAAATCAAGACCTTCTCTGTCCCAAAGAAGGAGCTCTTCTTCGGTTGATCTCATAATCCATAAAACCATTTCCTTTAATCACCTTAAGCAATAAACGGTTGTACGCTTCTCGTTTTTGTGAGTAGTTCGTCATTGTACTTGCTGCCGTTAAACCCGTAAAAGGTTTTCCTTCCCTTCGGTACTTCGCACGCAGAAATCGAAAATCCTTGTAGGACCTGTGACGGTTTAAGTTCAGCATATAACGAGCGATTGAATCTTCGAGCGTCTCAAAGATACGGAGTTTATGATTGGCATCCTCATCCCGATTCTCTGGAACCATTCCCTTCTTTCCCCATGTCCATTCACCGAAGAGGTTATTACCTTCACGTGCAAAACGACTCTCCCCCCAGGCACTTTCAACAGCGGCTTGGGCCAGGACCAGTGAGATAGGAACAATATCGACTTTTTGAAGATACTCACTTTCATTATACATCTGCTTAATACGATATTTCTTAGAGATTTTAATAAGTCTTAGAAGGTCCGTTCGGCTTTTAAGACTATAGGTAAAAAGGTATTGCTTGAAGAATTTCTCAATAAAGATGCGATCTGACATAATCTTCTTCTGAGCATGTTTAATCTTGGGAAGAAGGATATTGACAAAAGCAGCCTTCTTTAGCTTTGGGTCTTTAATCTTGTAGTAATCGTTGCCAAAACCTAATTCAAGAGCATTGGATATAGAAAACATAAGGAGTAAGATGAGTAAATGCCTTAACAATTAATCCCCCTCAACCTACATTATCTAACTTATTTGTGTAACAAACACTTTCCTGACATCTCCGGTAAAAGTTATTATACCATCTTGCAATCCCAGTGAAAGTTCTTCTTGACTCGTTGGCTTAACAATCATCTTGTCTGAAACTTTTTTCTCCTGATTGGCACGATAAAAACATGCCGCCATCCCCGTTCCGCATGCCAGTGTCTCATCTTCAACCCCACGCTCATAGGTGCGTACACGGATATGATCTGCTTCTATTGAAGCGATATTCACATTGGCATTATATTTGTAACGCAGCTCACGTGCTTCTGCGAGATCAAAATTCTCGATATCCGCATCAAAGGTCACCAGATGCGGGACACCCGTATCTATAAGCCACCACTGTTTTCCACCCTCTTCAATCATCTTATCCAAAATCTTTGGAGGAGTAAGATCACTTTGAACACGATTTCCATCGACTTTACAGGCAATTTCGCCTGCCAAGGTCAAAAACCTCATCTCTTTAGCAGCCAAGCCGTTGTCAAAGGCATAATGCGCACAAGCACGGCTTCCGTTGCCACACATCTCAGCGGATGAACCATCGGCATTATAGAAGCACCACTCGAAGTCAAGGGTATCATGAGGGACCAATACGATCAGACCATCCGCCCCCACTCCTTCTTGGCGGTGACAAAGCCTCTTGGCAAGTTCTGAAAAGTCCTCTTTTGCAAAGCTATGAAAAATAACAAAATCGTTTCCGCTTGCAGAGTATTTTGCGACCTGTCTCATCTATTTGTACCTTTCACTGTAGTTGTAATCCTGCTTGATTCTATCGACAAATGCCTCGCATTCTGCCTGAAGATGTTTTAGGTTTGAACTATTATCGATAACCCAGGTCGAGCGTCTCTTCTTCTCATCAATACTCATTTGTGAATTGATCCGTATCATCGCCTCGTCTTCACTCAAATTGTTTCGTTTCATATAACGCTGAAGCTGGATCTCTGGAGGAGTATAGACGACCACGCTGTCTTTGATGTCATAAGCAGCATTTTCGAAAAACAGAGGAATATCGATAAGATAGGGAAACTCACGTGCATCAAATACTTTGGCACGTTTTTCTATCTCTATACGAATAAGAGGATGGATAAAAGCTTCAAGTTCTCTCTTTTTGGCAATATCACTGAAGATGACCTTACCCAATTCTGTACGGAGGACCTTGCCTTTGCGAACGAACTCCTCACCAAACATCTGCGCGATCTGTTCGTGATGCTCATCCAAGAGCTCATGGGCAATATCATCGGCATCAATCACCTGAATGCCATAGAGCTTCATAATGCTCGCTACTGTACTTTTTCCTGTGGCGATTCCGCCCGTAAGCGCAATAGCATACTCATACAGTTTGCTCATTAATTTTTGATGATGCCCTTGTAAGCTGAACGAATGTAGTTTGGCATAGCAAAACTTGAGACATGAATATCACAGTTATAGTAAGAAAGACCGTCTATCAGGTCTGCACGATGCAAGATGACATCCGCTGTCGGATGGTACTCTTTAGAAGCCAAGATCATCGTTTTATCTTCCGCGCGATACGGCATGACAACTTTAAAATATTCGCCAATAGCGTTCAACTGCTCTTTTGTCTTCTCTTCATCATCCAGTGAAACGTTTAGAGCTGAAATAAGCCCGTCTTCTTTTACAATACGATTTAAGTGCGCATAGGTAGCACGGGAGATTTCTGAAGCAGAATCAATGATGACGATGTCAAAACTGTTGTCTGCACCATTGGCAATACTGTCTAGTCCACCTACCGTGATACTTAAACTATTGTGACGCTCCAACTCACTTTTAATACCTTCAGGAGCATTGCTTATCAAAAGAACACTTTTTGGTGCCTTGTGTGAACACACTGGCACATGTGCCATCATCTCGTTATAGATAAAATCTTTATTCATTGTATATTCTTCCTAGTTTAGACTTTCTTGCCACATCAAAAGAGTCTTGAGTCTATATTTTAATTAGCGGGATTTTAGCATGTTATAATTAAAGAGGTTTGAAAGGAATCGTCTAAGTTGAAGAACTTAGACTAAAAGGGTAGACTTATATATAAGTACATATCTCGTTCAGAGGACGACGGGTCTTGACCGGCTGTTCATTTAATCTTGATCCAAAAGCGACAATCACTGCGACGGACTCATCTTTTCCATCAATACCTAAAGTCTCTTCGACCTCTTTTTGATCAAAACCCTCTATAGGACAAGAGTCTATTCCTTCTGACGCTGCATAAGTCATCATGTTTCCCATAGCGATGTAGACTTGTTTTGCCGTCCAATCCTTATAAAAATTGGGATTGCCTTGTGCCTTTGCACCTAAGAAACTGCCGTATATATCAATATAGGCATCGTATTTCTCCTGTGGCAGTCCCTTGCGTTTGAACTGCTCCTGCACATATTGCGAACCCGGTTCAACCATTTTGTTCTTTGTAACAAATACGATCAAGTCACTACATGACGTGATCTGTACTTGGTTCCAACACGAAGGACGCAGTTTCTCTTTCATATCCTGCGACTGAATAACTAAAAACTTCCATGGTTCCATTCCGAATGATGAAGGGGACAGTCGACCGACTTCTAAGATGTTTGTCAAGAGTTGCTTTGGGATCTTCTTATTCTCATCAAATATCTTACAGGCATGTCTGAAATTCATCGCTTCCAAAAAATTCATTATACTTTTCCTTTGACTCTCATTATTTTTTCTTCCTCAAATAGTTTGGAAATCATGTTAACCGGAAAACTTGAAGAGAAGAACCTATACTCGTTATCAGCATAACTAAAGCTCTCTCTTGCTCGCATCAGGCTTAACCTCATCTGGTCTAACTGCTGTGTTATTGGCGCACTAAAAGCGCAGATGTGTTCTTTTGCGTCATGTTCCAAATGAAGCAGGAAACTATAAAACTCCTTGGCCTCCATTCCATCAACGTCACCTAAGACCGGATAATCACGGTAATGCTCTTGTACATATGCCCTAAGTTCTTCATAAAATGCCATATCATGGGCCATAAGAGGCTCAATTTCATTAAGTATATGCATGAGCTGGTGGTAATGCTTTTGCATAATCTGATGCAACTCATACGACTCTCTCTCCAGCTTCTGGCGCTTGTTCACCCAGATCAAATAAAAGAAGATCAGCACTACTAACAAGACTAACACCGTAAAAACAAGAAAAGAAAGAATCATTGAGGTCGTCCTTTAAATAAAGTCAATTTATCTTATCAGCAAAAAACTGAAACCAGACTATGATTTTATGACTAGTTCCTCTCTTTTGTTCTCCAGAAATTCACTCAGTTCTTCATAGCGTCCCATGTATGGGCTTTCAAAAGTATTTAATAAAACCTTGTACTTTTCATAGTTTTTCCATACTTTCTCTGAAGAGTGATTTCGTCCTTTTTTGATCAGTTCAAAAGAGACCGCGGCATTAATGAAGCCCTTGATAAGTTTCATCTCCGGGTCATCCTCAAAACGTCGGGGAAACCAGATCTCTTCGAGTGACTCATGCGCATCATAATAACGTCCTTCGTTAATACGCTCGATAAACTCGTTGATTAATGCTTCATGCTTGCTCATTATCTTCCTCCAACAGTTGAAAGTGCTTTCTCCAATACCCGCGTCCCCCTTTTAAAGAGATGCAGTGATGTTTTGGAAACTTTGCCTTGAACTCTTTGAGCCTGTCCATCGTTGCCTTGCCTGTATCACAATAAAATACAAAGACCGAGCCTTCCGGTTCATCTTTTAACAGCACAGGGTTATAGACCATTGTCTCTACATGATCAATCGGGTTGAGAATAGTATCTATCAACAGTACTTTCACTCCCTTTTTTTCAAGTCTTTTCTTGTTTCTTAAAAACTCTTCTTGTGTCCACTCATCGGGAAAAAATTCATCCATATTAAACGCTTTGTCTTTGTTTTCAGAAGGATAGCAGATTAATCCCTAAGCAAGAGTATAAAAACCCACTGTAACATGAAACTTTAGCTCTTATTTAGTTATACTTTTGCAATGGCTAAAAAGAAAAAGAAACTAAGTAAATACAACCAAATAATCAGAAACTATTTTGACGGGGATGGTTTTGATGAAGGGATTACTCGAGTCCCTCTGGAAAACCTCATTGAACTTGCCTATAACCTCGGCATGCGCGATATCAGCCCGAACCATGACCATCTTGTACGTGCTTTCAGACGACTCTGGTCAGAATCCGAAGTCGAAGACCGACAAGAGATCGTCCGGTACTTCAAGGAGCTCGGACAACTCTTTACTGGAAACGGCGAGAAACAGGCCGCTGATAATAAGACGGAAAAGATCAGCAGCTTTTTGGACCAGCTCAGCCTGAGTGATGAAGAGGCCAAAGAACTGCAAAAACATTTTATGCACGAGAGGACGAAGCGTATATCTCTGCCAAAAATGGAAAAGGTCCTGCAGCAGATACGATTAGGAAAAAAACTTCAAACCCTCGAAAAGAGTTTGGATGCAAGCTTTACAGATGAAAATGAGCTCGAGTTTTTCACCCCCATTGCCTTTAGCTATGCCGCAGAGAGCTTCTCAAAGATTTTACAGATAAAAACCGAGGCCCTGTCATACACACTTTTAAGCGAGTCAGATATCGATGAACTGCGTCCTTATCTGACACAAATAAAACAGAAGTTCATCAAGATAAAACAAGACGAAGCAGACAGCTTTCTCAATACACTTGCACATCCCCACCCTTATCTTACAGATGAAGAGATACTGCAGGCGCTCAAAACGATGCCGCCAGAAAACATTTTTGAATATACCCCTCTGAATGAAAAGACCTTAAAAGCTGTTTTCGGCAGACATTTTCAACAATACTCTTTACAATTGATGGACTACAATCTAATCATGCATAAAGAATCCCTCTTTGAATATGAAGGAGAAACCATTCCCTATGAAGCCCTATGTGAGGTCTCTTTAAAAGATTTTCTTCCTCAACTGTGGAGAGGTGAAGATATTGACTTTGAGGATGAGTTTTCTCTACATAACGAGATGATGGAAAATGCCTTCAAGGAAGAACTCGATACACTGATCAACGCGTGCAAGGAATCTGCATCGATCCTTGAGATGGAACATGAGCAGATCCGCTCTTTTGTGCTTGAGCACTTAAAAGGCTTGCTGAATAACGATCTTCATATACCCTCTAAAATAGCCCGTAAAGTTCTCTTCCACTTTAACGACAGTATTCAGTCTCTTAAGCTTAAGAAACAACGCGAAGCTCTGCTTGCACGGACTATCCGTGATTTTAAAAACCTCTTTCCCGTTGCCAGAGAACTGCGTCGAAAACTCATCTTTCATGTAGGGCCGACGAATAGTGGAAAGACCTATCAGGCGATGCAGGCCTTGGAAAAAGCTGATACCGGCTACTACCTCGCTCCCCTTCGACTTCTTGCCCTTGAAGGGTACGAGAACTTAAAAAAAGATGGTGTCTCTGCTTCCCTGATTACTGGGGAAGAGCAAATTGTTGATGAATATGCCACACATATCAGCTCGACAATAGAGATGCTAAATTTCAGCATCGATGTCGATGTCTGTGTCATCGATGAAGTGCAGATGATAAACGATAGAGACCGCGGTTGGGCCTGGGTCAATGCGATTATTGGTGCCCCCGCAAAAAAGGTCTATATGACAGGCTCATCAGATGCTTTAGAAGCCATTGAAGCACTCGCGAAGTGGCTTGGAGAAGAGCTTGAAATCATCTGTTTTGAAAGAAAGAATCCTCTTTCATTGATGACCGAAGCCACTCCTTTAAATCAGATCAGACCCCAAACAGCAGTCATTGCCTTCTCTCGGAAAGATGTGCTTCAACTCAAACAACAACTCAGTCGGAATTATAAAGTATCCGTAGTCTACGGGAATCTTTCGCCCGAAGTAAGACGAGAAGAGGCCCGTCGATTCAGAGAAGGTGAGACTGAAGTTCTTGTAGCAACTGATGCCATCTCTATGGGGCTCAATCTTCCGATTAAAACTATTCTCTTTTCTAAAGACGAAAAATTTGACGGAGAGCGTCGGCGAAAACTTCAACCAACCGAAATCATCCAGATTGCTGGTCGGGCTGGACGCTTTGGCATAGAAGAAAAAGGCTATGTGGGTGCCTTGACACCCGCTATACTGCAAACCGTACATGAACAGTTTCATAAGCCACTACCAAAAATATCGCTTCCGCTAAATGTCATGGCCAATTTGGAGCATATCCTGCTCGTCGGAAAGATCCTTGAGACAAAAAACCTTGAAGAGATCCTGCGCTTTTTTATCAAACACATGACCTTTGACGGCCCATTCCGTGTTGCCAACCTTGAGACCCTTATCGAGATTGCACGATACACAGATGAATATGACATTGAGCTCAGCTCAAAATACCATATGGCCTGCGCTCCTCTATCAACACAGTCGCCCTACCTTGTCCAGGTTTTTTCATCCTATATCGCCCACATGGAAAAACAACAGCCCGTCGCCTATGTGGAGACCAAACTCTATGGTGAGTATGCCGAGTCCATGGAGACGCTTCTGCATATTGAAGATTTGGTCAAAGAGGTCTCTTTGTATCTTTGGCTGAACTACCGGTTTCCCGAGATATTCTTCGAGCCGGAAAAAGCGATCAAAGCACGTAAACATTTAAACGACTATATTGAGAATACCCTTAAAAATGCTCAATTTGTTCCACGCTGCCGAATCTGTACCAAACCTCTGGCATTTGACAGCAGGCACACTATCTGCAACAGCTGTTTTCGAAAACGCAGGCATCTTGGCTCAAATGAAACTTCGAGGCCGCCCAAAAGAAGCTATTCCAAAAGGTCGCGATAATCATACTTTACAGGGTCAATATAGATCTTTCCGTTTTCACGCATGATTCGGCTGTCCACTCCGACAAGGCGTTTAAAGCGGTTTTTGACACGTTGATGTTTACCCGGTTTATAAGCTTTTAGCTTGAGGAACTTCTTTAAAGAGATAGGCTCGCTTTGTCCGTTTGAGATATCATCCACCTCAATAGACGATGCACTCATATCTTCGACATCAACCACCTCTTGTGCTCTCTGTACGACCTGCTGTGAATCCATATGCGGCAAAAACTTCGAAGTAATGGTATGCAGAACCTGTTTAAGCTGTTCATCACGCTCTTTATATATCTGCTCTATCTTTCGCTTCTCTTCGATCAACATCTGCTCTTTTTGCTCTCGTAGATTAAGATTCTGTTTCTCAAGCTCTTTGATCTTCTCTTTTAACTGAGTGTTCTCTTCTTCGATATAGCTGTAATATTTTGTGTCACCTGACTCTTTTACCGAAGCAGCAGGCTCATCAATCAAAACATATTTCGTCCCATGCTCTATCACACAGTCTAAACTCCCTCTGCGTATACGATTGTGGATGGCTTCTTTTGAGACTTTAAACTTATCTGCTGCTTCTGCTACACTCAGTTTTGACATATCTATCCTTTGTTAATTCTACACATCTGTATTAATGCATCTATAATTTGCATATCCAAATGCCCCTGCATCTCTCTCTTCATAAGACTGATTGCTTCGAAACTGGTCATCGCAGGTTTGTATGAACGCTTCGTCGTCAATGCATCAAAAACATCACATACCGCGATGATACGTGCAAAAAGCGATATCTCTTTCTCCTTAAGGCCGTCAGGATACCCGCTGCCATCAAGCTTCTCATGATGTGATCGTATACCCGATAATATCTTCTTATCTGTAATCCCCATCTTAAGAGCAATATCATACCCTGCTGCCGGGTGTTTCTTCATATGTGTAAACTCGGCATCTGTCAGCTTACCGTTTTTATTGATAATATCCCAATCTACCTTGCTTTTCCCCAAATCATGCATCATGGATGACATTCCCATGTCTTCCAGCTCTTTGTCCTTCATACCCAGATATTTTGCAAGGGTCAAAGAGTAAATACTGACATTGATTGAATGAGTATGTGTGTAATAGTCATGTGCGGCTATCTTCATAATCGATGCAAGCGTTGCCTCATTCTGCAGGACAAGGTTGACAAAACCATCGACAATAGCCTGACTCTTTTGCATATTTGCCAATGAGTCAGGGTTCTTGAAAAGTTCATCCATGACTTCAGCAGCTTTAGAGTAAACGATCTCAGCTTTTTGTGTGAAAGGTATCTCTTTGTTAGTGGCTATACTCTTTAAATGTTTCTCGGCATAACGTTTATATTTCTCATACTCCTCGTCTATGACGAATAGCCTCTCTACCTCACGCAGACGGACTTTTTTATCTCCGTCAACCACACTATCGCTTTGCAAGAAAAGACTCATCTGTGTCTTGCTATCATTGGCCTCGTATGTCGTAAAATCCAAACGTTGACCTTCGGTAATAAGCCGCTTGTCAATAGCTACATAACGCTTAGACTTCTGCTGTGCCATCTTCTCTTCTTCTATCTGAAGTTTTCAAAGATCAAAGGTGCATCCCACTCCATACCACGGATATGCTTCATCGCCTTTTGTAGGTCATCCAGATTCTTTCCTTTGACCCGAATATGGTCACCCTCTAAAGTCGCGGTTACCTTCATCTTCTGCGCCTTGATCTCGGCGACTATCTTCTTAGCCTCTTTTGATTCAATATAATCGACAATCTTAAAGACCTTACGTCGGTCCCCTCCACTGGCATCAACAACTGTAGCCGCATCTAGAACCTTGGAACTTAATTCACGTTTTACAAGCCGTCCGATGACGATATCTTCTAGCGCTTCGAGCTTATTATCACTTGAGCTGGTCAATGTAAGTGTCTTGGCTTTTTCGTTATAATCAATATCTGCCGTAATCCCTTTAAAGTCATATCTGGTAACAACCTCTTTCTCCGCCTGGATAATTGCATCTTTAAAATTTTGCATATTTATCTTTGCTGATATATCAAAGGAGTGTTCTTTTGCCATCTATCCTACCTATTAAAATGATTAGTTTGAATGAGTATATCTATTTATTACTTATAATTTATTTTTGCTTTAAATCTAAACATTTATTTTCTCTGCTATAATAACCAAAAATGTCAACAGACTTGAGGGGCTTAAATGTTCAAAAAAATGCTTAAAAATCTCAGCATAAAGCAGCGTATCAACTATCTCATCACGATGGTTGGGGTTTCAGTACTTGGTGCGGCTGCCTTTGCTTTCTTTACACTACATAGCATCGGCGGTCAGTATAATGATCTTCAACACCATTCAACCGCAGGTGCGATGGATACCTTACATATCCAGAAGGATCTTAATTATATTTCTCGTACCACCCGTGATATTCTTCTGGGCGGGGACTACGATAAGGACATGCTCAAGCTAAAGGAACGTATGGAAAACATCCGTCATGCTTTTGACAAAATTGCCAAGACCATCGATGATGAACGCTCTATCAACCTTATCAAAGAGGCAAAAGAGAGTACCCTTACCTTTCTGGACAACTCTTATCAGATGATGGCTAATCTAAGTAAAGATGAGATAACCAACAATACTGTCGAGAACTACAGACGATACAAAGAGACACTCACTCCTTATGCAACAGCCTCTCGCGATGCCTTTCATAAAGTCGTTGAGCTCAAAGAGCAAGAGCTTACCGATGCTGCCGCGAAGATGAATTCTGAACTCACTTTTTACAAGTTCTTTTTTCTTGTCACAGGGGTCCTGATTACTGCACTTGTCATAATGTTCGCTACCGCGGTCAGAGCTTCAATTACAGGTGCACTCACCACCTTTACCAAAGTCATGCAGAAATCTGCTGATGGCGACTTTGAAAAAACCAATATCGATGAGAGAGCAGAGACTGAACTCGGGCAGATGAACACTGCTCTGCAAAAACTACTTCACCAGATCACCTTCTTCATCAAAGAGATCAATATTTCCTTTACCAGTGCTACTCAGGGGAATTTCGAACGCTGCATCTCCAAAGAGGGTATGCATGGTGAGTTTACCGTTGCAATAGAGAATATCTGTCAAAGTCTTAATCTGATGAAGGAGCAAGAGGCCAAAAAGCGTCGTGATGCACTCAATACAAAACTAAGTTCACTAGCTGGCAGTGTCACTAAAGGCCTTGTTGGGATTCAAGATGATCTAAACAATAATATTACTGCCCTCAAAGACGTTACAAATGCGACTAAAAATGCAGCGCAGCTGTCAAATGACAGCCGTAGCGATATTGAAGATATCGTCACAGAACTTCAACGACTCATGGAGCACACCGCTAACAATAATGAAGCGATATCATCACTTGCTACCCAAGTCACTGATATCACTTCCGTCATACAACTTATTACCGATATTGCCGATCAGACCAACCTTCTTGCGCTGAATGCAGCGATTGAAGCCGCACGTGCCGGTGAACATGGCCGCGGGTTTGCCGTTGTTGCGGATGAAGTACGAAAACTTGCAGAACGTACGCATAAAGCAACCTCAGAGATCTCTGTTTCGATCAAATCACTTCAACAAGAGATGAATGATATCCAGACAAGCTCTGAGCATATGAGCGAAGTCGTCGAAGTTGCAAGTGAAAAGATCACCAACTTTGAAGGGACAATGATAGAGCTTAATGAAGGCTCCAATAGGATCGTTGACTACTCGTACAACATGGAAAACAATACCTTTGTCATACTGGCTAAGATCGATCATATTATCTACAAGTCAAATGCATATAATACGATTATCAATGCCACACCTCTGTTGACTATAAGTGACCACCATGGCTGCCGCCTTGGACAGTGGTATGACGGGGAAGGTGCACGTCGCTTTAGCGAGACGCCTTCGTACAAACGTATCCCGGCACCGCACAAGATCGTCCACGACACTGCCAATAAGAATGCTTCTTACCTAAGTGACGGTATTGAGGATTCTCATGTTGAAGTCGGAGATGAGATCGTTGCACGTTTTGAAGAGATGGAAAAAGCGAGCAATGAGCTCTTTAAGCATATGGATGCCATGTTGGTAGAAGCGAACAGTTAGGCTAAGCCTACTGCTCTTATAGTCGAAGTTTTTTAAAAGCCTCCGCTAAAATCAGGTGTGCCGTCAAACGACGGTGTACCGAAACTCATCCCCCCACCAAAATTTGGATCCATAAATCCCATAATACCGCTCTTGTTTCTCAACATTGCGATATCCTGCTTTGGCGCGATGCCCTGAGGACAGACCGGTACGCACTCATTACAAAGTGTACATTCCCAAATACCATTTGTCTGTATTGCTTCTATCTTCTCTTGTATGTCCTGCTCTCTGACATCTGCCACATAACGCCATGAGCGTGTCAATGCAAAAGGGCCAATGAAGTTTTCATTGACCGCATAGACCGGACAGGCAGAAAAACATGCCCCGCAAAGAATGCAATCACTCTGTACCTCATTTGCTTCGGCTTGCGCCGGAGTAACGTTGATGTTCATATCATTGTCACTGCTCCATGCCTTTGCCTTCAAGTTATACTGCATCATCTTCTCTACATCAACGATCAGATCACGTACGACAGGAAGGTTGTTTAAGGGTTCGATAATATCCTCATCACTAAGCTTGTAACCGCAGGCCAACTCCTCAGTTCCATTAACACGGACCGCACATGAGCCACATACTTCGGAACGGCATCCTGCACTAAAACTGAGTGTCGGGTCTATCTTTGTCTTGATATAGTTAAATGCTTCCAAGAGTGTCGGGTTCTCATATGGTATCTCATACTCGGCAATCCCTTCTTTGACTTCAGGCTCACTCTGATACCGTTTGACTTTTATCTTCATTGCTGTCTCTCTCTAGTCACAATATTCTCTTTCATAAGGCTCTTCATCATCGAATTCCTCGTCTTCCCACTCATCCTTAAAATACTCTTGCGACTCTTCGTACTCGTCATCTTCGATCTCTTCATCAACAAGATCCGTTAGACGTCCGCTATTCATCTTTAATTCATAAAATCTACGCATAAGGTACCCTTCTCTTTCCACGATATGGTATGTGCCAAATAAAGTTCATCATTCTTCTGCTGAATATCTTCTCTAAAATGTGCGCCCCGGCTCTCTTTTCGGGTTATTGCTCCAATGAGCAAGACTTCTGAGAGTTCCATTACATTGATAAACTCTAAAAACTCTGTAAGATTTGTGTTATACACCCTGCTCTTATCTTGTGGCCCCATTTTAGATAGCTCTTTTTGTATTTCTCGTACCTTGTCCAAAGCTCTTTGAAGCCCTTCTTCCGTACGCTTAATTCCCGCATTGGTATAGAAGGTCTTGCCTAAAAGTTCTCGTTTTTCGTAGAAATCGACCTCAGCGGGGAATGCCTTTACCTTGGCTATGAAACTTCTGTCATCTTCTAGCTGCATTGTATTTGAGTGGATGATCTCGTTCTCTTTAGCATATATGCTGGCGTTCTTTCCTGCCTGACGACCAAATACAATAAGCTCCAAAAGAGAGTTCCCTCCCAGACGGTTAGCTCCATGGACTTTATGATTAGCCGCTTCGCCACAAGCATACAACCCTTTAATACAAGACATAGAAGCCTCATCCACATCAATACCACCCATGGTATAGTGCGCTACAGGCTTGATTGGTATCAGCTCGATAACCGGGTCCACTCCTTCATAAGTTATGGCGAGCTTGCGCTCCTGAGGAAGCTCATGGTCAATAAACTCTTCTCCCAGATGGCGAATGTCCAAATAAACCTCACCGCTTCTCTCAATCTCGTCATTGATAGCCCGTGCGACAACATCTCGTGGAGCCAGTTCGTCTGTAAAACGCTCTTTTTGAGCATTCAGGAGGTGCCCGCCTGCTCCGCGTGCCGATTCAGAGATCAAAATAGCCGAACTCTTCAGTGCAGTGGGGTGAAATTGTACAAATTCAATATCCGAAAGGCGTGCACCTGCACGTATAGCAGCGGCAACACCATCACCTGTCGAGGCACTTGAGTTGGTAGTAAACCCGTGAAACAGCTGAGAATATCCACCTGTTGCCACGATGACAGACTTCGCCTCCATCTGTACGACTTCGCCCGTTTTAATATTAAGGAACGTCGCTCCACTGACATAGGCCTCTTTCTCTGCTGTATCTTCAACAACATAGTTCATTACAAAGTGTTCATTGACAAACTCAATTCCCATCTTTGAAGCGTAATCATAAAGCGTATGCAGTATCTTTAAGCCCGTATAGTCTTGAGCATAACAAGCACGAATTCCGGAAGCACCGCCAAGCCTTCGCTGTGCTACCATACCATCTTTTGTACGAGAAAATGGAAGCCCAATTCTGTCAAGCCATTGGATAGACTCAATGGCTTCTTCGCAGAGCTTTCGCACCGCGCCCTCATCAGCCAATCCCTGAGCTGCTCTAAGAGTGTCCGTGATATGTGCCTCAACACTGTCAACTTCAACATTGCCCATGGCTGCATTGACACCACCCTGCGCCATAGAGGTCTGTGAACGTGTAGGAAAGGATTTCCCAACGACTTTTACACTTGCACCCGACTCTTTTGCAGCAATCGCTGCTACCAGCCCTGCTCCACCAGAACCAATAACTAATACATCTGTCATACTTGACCTTCATTCAGTTTATATTGAAATTCTATCCCATTGCAACTTAAGGGTGAAAAACATGCAATCGCTTTAAGCTATACCATAGACACTGCCTGTTTTTATTCGTTTTTGATGATCTGTATAAGTACTATCTTATCATATTAAGAATCAACCAGTATCTAAAAATTCGCAATGAAAATGTAATGAGCACAAACCAAAAAAACTTTAATCGAATTAAACCTGCGGCTATCGTAATAGGGTCACCTATGATAGGCAAAGGCGAAAGAAGGAGGGAGTAATAGCCATATTTATGTGAAAGTAGAAGTGCCCGCCTTCCCATTCCTGAGCCTTTTATCTTTTTTTTCATGATGCCAAACAACAAACGTCCCAGTAAAAAATTGAGACTGACGGCCATACAGTTTCCCAATGAAGCATATAAAAGTGCCTCATTAAACTCCATTCCAAGTTCATAACTCGTGATTAAAGCCGCTTCCGAAGAGAAGGGAAGGATTGTCGCTGCCGCAAAGGCAGCAAAGAAAAGTCCTAGAGGACCGAGGTTATCCATCGATACTTTGAATGTTTTCAATGATAGAAGCGATTAGTCGTTGACGTGCTTCTACTGAAGTCCAGGCGATATGAGGAGTGATATAGAGTCGCTCTTTGGCTTTAACCTGCATCAATGGGTGGTCTTGTTGCATAGGCTCTTTGGCCAGAACATCCAGACCGACATAGATCGGCTTCGCATCCAGAATATACGAAAGGGCATCCTCACTGACAATACCTCCTCGTCCAAGATTAAGCAGAACCGCACCATCTTTCATCATCAAAAGTTCCGAGTGGGCGATCAGGTCTTGTGTATCATCATTGAGTGGCGCATGAATAGTGATAATATCACTCTGCTCCAAAATATTAGAGATTGTATCTCTTTTATACTCTGTATTGTCATTTTTTCCCGATGTCGAATAATAAGAGACATCTGCTCCAAAGGCTGTGGCGATCTTGGCCACACCTCGACCGATCTCACCCAGTCCGATGATTCCCCACTTTTTTCCCCTCAACTCGAAAAATGGCTTCCCGATATGGGTAAATACCTCTGACTTTTGCCAGGAGCCCCCTTTCACATACTCATCATAATATCGTGAATGTCCCATCATATAAAAAAGCATGGAAAAGGTATGCTGGATCACAGAGTCTGTAGAGTATCCTGCGACATTCTTCACCGTAATGTTCTTCTGTGCTGCTGCATCAAGGTCAACATTGTTCATACCTGTTGCTGCAATACAGATAAGCTTCAACTGTGGGCATTGCGACATCATGTCTGCCGTGATGACTACTTTGTTGGTGACAATCACATCTGCATCTTTTATACGTTCTAGAGTCTGTTCAGGCGAGGTCGTCTCATAGATTGTAACCTCTCCCAGAGCATTAAAACCGCTTAAATCACTATCTCCAAAAGTCAGCGTATCTAGTAAAACGATCTTCATTAGGCATCTTTGATTTTTGAGATAAGATGTTTCGCTTGTTCAAGGGCTTTGTCAACCTTGTCAAATACTAAAGCAACTGCCATACGACGACCCTTGTGTGATTCCGGTTTTCCAAAAACACGAACAAAAGAGTTTTCAGAGAAAAGGGAATCATCAACATCGACTACCGGAGCATATGAATCCTTCGTCGATTTAAATGCAGCCGAAGCGCCGTCTCCGTAGAAGGTAAATCCAAGCGGAAGGCCAAGAACAGCACGAAGGTGAAGAGCAAACTCACTCTGACTCTGTGTGATCAAAGTGACCATTCCTGTATCATGCGGACGCGGACTTACTTCAGAGAAATAGACCTCATCCCCTTTGACAAACAGTTCAACCCCAAAAATACCGCGACCGCCCAGACCGTCTGTAATGGTTTTTGCTATTGCTTCAGCGCGTTCTTTGGCCAATGGGCTCATCTGCATCGGCTGCCATGAGAATATATAGTCTCCGTCTTGCTGCTGGTGCCCGATAGGTTCGCAAAAGACCGTCTCTTTTCCATTACGCGCTGTTAACATTGTGATTTCATAATCAAAATCGATAAAAGCCTCAACGATCAGCTCGCTCGCATCGCCACGTGCCTCTTTGGCCATTTCCCACGAATTATCAAGATCAGCAGCCGAGCGCATGACACTCTGGCCATGTCCTGATGAAGACATCACCGGCTTAACAACACACGGATAACCCATTTCTCCAGCAGCGACTTCCATCTCTTCTCTTGTCTTGACAAAACGGTATGGCCCCGTTTTAAGCCCCAACTCTTCTGCTGCGAACTGGCGAATATTTTTACGGTTCATCGTCTTGTTCACTGCGTCCGCATTAGGGATGACATGAAACCCCTCTTTCTCCGCCGTAAAGAGAGCGGAGATACTGATTGCCTCGACTTCCGGAAGGATAAAGTCAGGCTTCTCTTGACGGATAATCTCCAAGATAGCATCTTCATCTTGCATGTTCACCACATGGAAACGGTTAGCTACAAGATGAGCCGGTGCACCCTCATACTTATCAACTGCGATAACTTCGACACCAAGACGCTGAGCTTCAATAGCCACCTCTTTACCCAGTTCACCCGAACCTAATAACATAATTTTTTTACTATTGCTTTTTAATGGAGCGCTAAATTGCATTGAGTATCCTTCAAATAATTACAATATTTTAACGTATGTGGTCTGAAAATAAACTAGGAAGTTTTATGCACTACAAGGAGTGAACTCGTTGACGGGCTTAGCTTTCAGGTAGTCTGTCCTCTACCGTGTCATCTTCGACACTGGGCAATGGCAACTTGTATGCATGTTCGCAAGGCATTGCATCAAAGTTTTCAATCAAATAAAGAAGATCATGGATCCCCTGCTTTTTCAAGATACGTTTGATCTTATGGTTTTCTATGCAGTAATCACATCCCAAGTACTCGCAACAATCTACCTTGTCACTGATAGTGATGATATGTTGCAAAGGATTGATTTCCAAGATTTTGTACAGCATATCAAGCCCATGAGAAATGGCGAAGTCGATCAACACTATATCAGGTGATTCGGCAGTATAAAATGCTATCGCTTCTTCTGCATCATGAATCAGATGTATATCATGATGAGCTGCTTGCTCCATCAATGCAATTCGAATATCATTTTGTATGGAGTCATTGTCTATAAATAATATCTTCATATCTGTATTATATCTTTCATCACTAAAGATTCCGCTAAAACGTATGTTGGGCTTTTACAAATCTGTTGTAATGCCCCATCTCATCTATCAGGACTTCCGGGGGGCCTTCTTCAACCACTCTGCCATCTTCGATTACATAGATATAATCCGAGTTTTGAACCGTGCTGAACCGATGGGCTATAGTAATAATGGTTCGCTCTTTCAAAAATGCTTCCAGGGCTTCAAACAGATCACTTTCAGTGTGTACATCCAGGGCGGAAGTCGACTCATCAAAGATGACCACACTAGGGTTGGAAAGGATCATTCTTGCGATGCTCAGACGCTGTTTTTGTCCACCTGAAAGCCTTACGCCCCCCTTACCCACCAAGGCATCCAATCCTTTGGGAAGCTCTTGTACAAATTGTCCCAATTGAGCGATCTTCAAGGCCTTGTATATATCTTCATCTCTGTAATCATCACCCATAGTCAGATTGAAACGCAGTGTGTCATTAAAAAGGATGGGTTGCTGTAATACGACAAAAAGATTTTTTCGCAAGGTCTCAAGACCAATCTCGTTCAAAGGTGTGTTATTAAAATAGAGTCTTCCCTCTTTGGCAGGGTAGAACCCGGAAAGTACCTTGGCCAAAGTCGTCTTTCCACTTCCACTAGCACCAATAAGAGCAATCTTCGCACCAGCGGGGATGTTCAAGTTGATATGCTTTAAGACATTCTGTCCATCACCGTATGCAAAGCTCAGGTTTTCTATGCTGATGGAAGCACTTCTTTCTGTAAATGGATTGACTCTAGTATGGCAAACCGGTTCTTGATCAAGCTCAAAAAGTGCATTGAGTCTCTCCAGTGCTGCTCGTGCATTGGAGTACGCATATTGCAAAGACAAGAGGTCTTGCACCGGCGTCATCATAAACCAGAGATAGCCAAAGACAGCAAACATCAGACCTATGCTAAGATCAGAAGAAAGCACTAAAACAAGTCCTAGCGCACGAAAGAGCTCAAAGACCGAAAGAAACAGTGTGAAGGAGAACTTCTCAGCCGCGAAGCTCTTCTTTCCAAAACGTGCCGTCTCATTTCTTAGTGTTTGCGCATCCTCGATGCTCCTATTAATAAACTCGTTCTCCTTTGAAGAAGCTCGTATCTGTCCAAAAAGATCCAGGGTCTCGATAAGAGCGTTCTGAAAACGCGATATGGCTCTATTCTCCTCTTTCTTAAAAGCAGATACCTTTCGGGATATCAACTGTGTAAGAAGCACGATGGCCGGATGTAGGACCAATATCAGCAGACCAAGTCTCCATTCTATAAACAGAAGGATCAAAGCCACCCCGATCAAAGTCAAGACTGAGACAATAGAACGGCTTAATGCCGAACCTATAAAACTTTCCAAGGTCTGCATATCACTGACAAGTTTGGACGAGACAGTTCCTGAGCCTAAGGTCTCATACTCATGCATCGAGACATGCTTAAGATGCAATAAAAGCTTCTTGCGTAAAACAAAAGTGATGTCCTGGGCAATCTCTGTAAAGGCATAATGAGCAAAGACTGAGGAGACGAAGAAACCAAAACGCAGGGCAATCGTCACAAGAAGCGTAACGATGATATAGCCTAAAGGAGAAAAGTCACCAAACAACAAATTGATAGTATGGATGAGCGATCCCTCTTGCTTAAGAATGACCTCATCTATCAAAAGAGGTATAAGCAAAGGGACAGGTATACTTATGAGTGTGGCTATCAGAGCAATCAGATTTGCTTTGATAAGCTTTTTCTTGTGTTTTAACACTAGTTTGTACAGTAGATGAAAAGTAATTGTTTGCATGGTGTATTCTAGAGTAAAGATACTTAGAGTGATAGTAAAATATTCTTCTTATAAGCGACTCTAAGTTATACTTTCACCATGATTGCACAAGACTCCATAGAAGCGCTAAAGACCCGGCTTGATATTGTTGATGTCGTAGGTAACTATGTCGAACTGAAAAAAGCCGGTGCCAACTTCAAGGCGCCTTGTCCTTTCCATGATGAGAAGAGTCCAAGCTTCGTCGTAAGCCCTGCAAAACAGATCTATCACTGCTTTGGATGTGGTGTAACGGGTGATCCCATCCGTTTTGTCATGGAATATGAAAAACTAAACTATCCCGAAGCTATCGAGAAACTCGCCTCCTATTACAACTTCTCTTTGCAATACACCCAAGGGACACAAAAAAAGTCAGACACGCGTCTTTTAGAAAAACTCAACGACTGGTACAAAACGCTACTTGATTCCAATCAAATGGCGCAGAGCTATCTAAAAGAAAGAGGCATTTTTGAATCCTCCATTGAAAAGTTTGGAATCGGGTACGCACCTGCTTCACAGCAGACCATCACCTACCTTAAAAGTCATATGTTCGATATCAAAGAGGGTATCGAACTCGGGGTTTTAGGGCAAGGCGAGAACAATATCTTCGCCCGTTTCATTGAGCGTATCACCTTTCCCATACACGCAGCAAACGGCTCATTAGTCGGTTTCGGAGGGCGTACGATCACCGGCCATCAAGCCAAGTATGTCAACTCACCCCAAACCAAGATCTTTAATAAGTCGCGTCTTCTGTATGCCTATAACTATGCCAAGGAGAGTATCTATAAACAAAAGGAGATGATTGTCACCGAAGGATACCTCGATGTTGTCATGCTTCACCAAGCCGGCTTTACCAATGCTGTCGCTACTTTGGGAACGGCCCTGACGAGTGAGCATCTCCCTCTTTTGCGAAAAGGTGAACCTCGCATCGTCATGGCGTATGATGGGGACAGTGCCGGTCTTAATGCCGCGATAAAAGCTTCCAAACTGCTCTCTGCTGCGGGGATGGATGGCGGTGTAGTCATCTTTGGCCAAGGACTCGATCCTGCTGATATGGTAAAAAACGGCCAGATCGAAGAACTTAACAAACTGCTGCGTCATCCAAAGCCTTTTATAGAGTTTGTCTTGGAACAAAGTGTTCATGCTTTTGATCTGAACAATCCAAAAGCGAAAGAAGAGGCATTGCATAGCGGTATTGCCTATCTGAAGACCCTTTCACCTCTTTTGCAAGAGGAGTATCGTCCTTATCTGGCAGCACTGCTCAATATAAACAAAGCGGTGGTAAGACTTCAAAATGCTCCAAAAAACCATCAGACGCAGACTGTTTCAAGCAGCTTTTCACGTGAGGACATTTGGGAACTTAGCCTTATCAAAACGATGCTTGAAAACCCTGGCATTGTTGAGAATACCCTCGACTACCTTGATCCTTCTCTATTGCAGTTTCATGCCCAAGAGTTCGCTCTTGTGTTAAGATCTGAGTTTGAGCACCCCCTTCTTATGAAGATATCACTAAGAAATGATATCAAGACCTTCGATGAGAGTGATCTCAAAAACGAGCTTCTGCATTTCCTGCGAAAACACTACACCAATGAACTGAAAAAAGTGAAGATGCAACAAGACATCCCTTATGAAAAGAAAACATTTTTCATCCGTCAGTTTACGGAAAAGGTCAACAAACTGCGTCGCGGCGAGCTGGTTCCCTTTGGAATATAGCAGATGGAAGGCTTTTTATTATATAAGCACTGCTAATACCTTAAGCTGATTCTTAAACTCAAACAAGTATACTCGTTCTAACCAACACAAAGGTGAAACATGGCTGTTCCCTTCTCTTTTTATAATTTTACAGGTCTTGTCGACCTTCAACGTGGCATTGCAGAACGTTTATACGATACACATCTTGAAGCATTTAGTATCTTATACTGTGACTTTACAGGACTGGATAAAACGAAGATAGATACGAGTCTTAATCAGGTTGTTCGTTCGTCAGACTCCTACGTTCATAATGACAATGACTACTTCTTCGTACTCTATCAGACAGACAAATATGGGGCCACTGTCGTTGCCAATATGTTTGAAGAGTTTTTTGGCAAATACATACAACATGATGTCGTCAGTTACCCAAGAGACGGAGAGAGTGCGCAGGACCTTTTTGATGCCCTTCAGGCAAGTGTGAAAAAGAAACTTAATATCGATCTGGAATGTCTAGATCACAGCAGCCACCAACCGCCTACTCATTAAAAGAGTAAAACGAGGAGTTTTTATAAAACTCCAAAGCTTCAGATATCTCTGCTTCACGTAGAGCTTTTTTACTTGACTTGCAAAAACTTTCAATTTCTACACTTCTCGGCTCGGTTAAAGTCACGTTTTTTACACTCTCTTTTTCAGTAACATTCTCTTCGCAATTTTCAAAAATCTGACTTACTTCTTCAATCGTTATGTTATGTTCTTCATTCACTTTTGTTTTCGTCAAGGCCTTTGCCTGAGCCATGAGCATAGCCTGCTGCATTTTTGCCTTGGAATCAAGTTGGGATGCTCTTTTCTTTTCCTGATACAAAGTGACAACTGCCTCTTTATTGATATTTGTACGGACTTCATCCAATACAGCTTCTGCCGCTTTACTCGTCTCAAAGTTCCCCAAAATAAGCTTATACTCTCCATCCATATATCTGACCGAATGAGAGTGTTTCATCTGGATGACCTTATCCATGATCTCTCGGGTAATACTTGTCTTATCCTTTGTACTTAATACTTCTATGCAGTACTGCTCTTTTGCATGAAGAACATGAAGAAAAAGTGTCACAATCATCAAAAATAAAATACTACGCATTCACTACCCCTAAAAACAATTAAAACTACACATCGGCAACTCAGCGGTTTTATGTATACAAAGTATAGATATTTACTTTTTAAATATTTATAACATATTAAGCCACAAATAATTATACTTTCCATCTTCCAACTTGTGGGGCATTAGCTCAGCTGGGAGAGCGCTTCGCTGGCAGCGAAGAGGTCAGCGGTTCGATCCCGCTATGCTCCACCAT
>JBFESZ010000014.1:0-31698 GCA_041548245.1 Sulfurimonadaceae bacterium | reverse complement strand
TGCTCTTTTGTATATGGCTGTTTAAAAAAAAGAGGCGTTTGTCAATATGGCGAAGTTTCTCTTTTGCCGCATGGTATTCAGCATTTTCGCTTCTATCGCCTTGAGCCGCGGCTTCTTGCTTTTCGGCATTGACACGGGGCTTTTCTACATCTTTGAGATATTTAAACTCTTCAGTGAGTTTATCAAAGCCCATCTGCGTGATCGGTTCAAAATCCATACTCAGTGTGCAAACCCTTTGATATAATAGGTGTCTTTATTATCTACGCGTGCCGTCAGAACCTTGTATTTCTCTGACCAATGGGCAATCTTTTCATGCGCTTCTTCTGTCAACTCAGGACTTGGCGCTTCTATTTTTATTTTAAAATAGTCTTCTGAATTTGACATAGCGACATATGAACCGTCGACTTTGAGTTGTTTATGCAGTTCAATTAAATGTTTTTCTATCTTTTCAAAAGCGTGTGTGTTATTGATAATACGACTGACTTGTTCTTCAAGAGCCTCGTTGGGAGTGTAATCAAGTTGTCGCAAGATGGCTTCGTTTACCATATATAAAAACCTTCAAATAAAAATTTCGAACTTTTATTTTAACAGCTTTTTATATAATGTTTTTTTAAAACCTTCATCAAGTCTATGTTTAAAACTCTTCAATGAAGGTTCTTGCATTTATACCCTGCTAATTAAAATCTGATGCTAGCGAGCATAATACGCGATTAAAGAAGCTTTTTGAATTGTATGTGCGTTAATGTAATATCCAGCTATAGCTGCGGACTGTTTTCCATCCAATTCCAGTTTTTCTACATCCAATGCATGAATCGTAAAAATGTATTGATGGGCTTTGTCACCTTTTGGCGGACACGCCCCTCCAAATCCTGAAAAACCATAATCTGTGATGTTTTGAACACTACCTTCCGGTGACAAAGCTTTTTCCATGTTGCCGGCACCACTTTGAAGGGAAAGCGTCTCTTTGGGAATATTAAATATTATCCAGTGCCACCAACCACTTCCTGTCGGTGCATCCGGATCATACACAGTCAATGCAAAACTTTTCGTTCCCTGTGGTGGATTTTTCCAGCTAAGTTCAGGTGAGATGTTTTCACCTGTACATCCAAACCCGTTAAATACTTCATTGATGGAGAGTTGACCTTTGATAGTTTTGCTTTCTAAAGTAAAACCTTCAGCTGAGAGCAAAGTACTTAAAGATGCTACTATTATAAAGATGTCAAAATACCGTTTCATCACCTTCCTTTATCTTGTCAAATGTTGATATCTATAGATTATATTGCAAAAAGCTTGATGATAGTTTTAAAGTATATTTTTATTAGCCAGTATCCAACGTTCAAGAATAATCTTGGCAGCGAGAGAGTCTATCCGACCATCTTTTTTCTGCTTGATAAGTCCTTTTATAGACTCTTCAGCTTCAAGAGATGAATGGGACTCATCCTGAAAATAGACAGGCCCCTTAAAATCTACAAGACTCATGAAATGTTCAACACGGCGGCGCATCTCATCTTCACTGCTTCCCCCCATAGGAATACCGACAACTATGGCCTCAATACCCCACTTGGATATCACTTCCTTCACAGCATTCGAGGCCTGATTCCTGTTTTTTCGCTCAATCGCATCAAGTGGCGTTACAAAATTCTTATCGGCAGAATAAGCCAAACCTATACGTTTTAGGCCCAAGTCAATGGCAATGATCTTCATCTATTTTCCTAAACAGAAGTTTCCGAACATCTTGTCAAGCATCTCAGAGTGTTCATAGGGTCGGGTAATTGACGAGACTTCTGTAATAGCCATGTTCATATGGAAAGAGAAGATTTCCAACTCCTGCTCTTCCAAAGGGAACCTCGCTTCTTCTATCTCATTTAAAGCTTTTTGGACAGCATTGACTTGACGGGCGGATATCAACATCATCTCATCCGATATGTTCTTTCTGTCCATGATATTCTCAAGGGCAGCAATCAACTCCCGTGCGCTCTCTTTACAACTCAGCTCAATAGGCGAATACCTTCCTATCTGCTGCTTGTCAAACTTAGACTCAAGATCTGTCTTGTTAAGTAATACAATAAAAGATTTTTTTTCTCTATGCTCTTCAATTAAAGAGAGTATCTTTGCATCCTCTTCATCAAAGATACGTGAGTTGTCAAACAGAGTAATGACGATATCACTTTGTTCAATGGCTTCGATACTTCGCTCGATCCCAATACGTTCGATCTCATCATTGGCATTTCTAATGCCCGCTGTATCCACCATCCGAATAAGATGGGTACCGATCTTGACTTCTTCTTCAATCGTATCGCGGGTCGTACCGGCTATATCTGAAACAATGGCTCTTTTGTAGTTTAAAAGAGCATTCAACAAAGAGCTTTTCCCTACATTCGGTTTGCCAATTATGGCAACTTTAAAGCCCTGCATTAGACCGGCACGGCTTTGACTGGCCTGCAGCGTGTCCGAGAGTTGGATATGCAGTTTGTCAAGACGTTCGAGTATCTGATCGATCAGGTCTTGAGGTAGGTCCTCTTCCGCATAGTCAATAGTGACCTCTGAATACGCCAATATATTAATAAGCTCATCACGTACACTTTCGACATATCCTTTGAGCTCACCCTTCATCTGTTTGGCCAGGATCTTTGCCGCATCTTCACTCTTCGCCTCTATCAGCTGGGCGATTGCCTCAGCTTCTGTCAGGTCGATACGTCCATTCAAAAAAGCTCTCTTAGAAAACTCGCCCGGTTCAGCAAGACGTGCGCCCTCTTGTAAAACAGCTTGCAAGACCTGTTCAGCGACGATCTTACCACCATGGCATTGAAACTCGACAATGTCCTCTGCCGTAAATGAATTGGGTCCTTTAAAATAGATAATAATCGCTTCATCGATCAATTCATCATTTGTGTTATACAAAGGCGTCAGGGTTGCATTTCGGGGTTTGAAGCTATCTTTCTTAGAAAGTTTATTTGCGATAGGAAGAGAATCCTTACCGCTTAGACGAATGATGGAGATGGAACCGATACCATGCGCGGTCGCAACGGCTGCAATTGTATCGTTCATCGTGTTAGTTATTATTAAACGAATTCACGATGATAAACTTTGCACCATCGCGAGTTGAACGAATAGCTACATACTTATCCGGATACGAAGCACGAAGTTCACGAAGTGCAATCTGCACAAGCACGCCATCAAGGATCTTTGTCTGAGCACGACCGTCACGGTCTATACTCTCATTGACGCCTTCAAGATACTTACAGATCATCTCTTCTTGATTTTTCAAGAACTCTGCAATCTCCAGACGAAGCTGTAACTGATATTTTGCATTAATCCAGTTATATAGCATATAAGATAGTGCTTTATACCGATAGCCTTCTTTTCCTATCAATAAAGCGGCATCCTTTCCGGTAAACTCGACTAAAATCGTCTTCTCGTCATATTCACAGACTTTAATATCATCAATATCAAAACAGGCATGTTGGAATAACCTGTCTATGCTTTCTTTGATCTCTGAAGCCACTTCACTCGGTTTACAACACTCTTCAAAAAAATTGTCCATCCCGTAAGAGTGCTTAGAGGTAGTATAGGTACTTGCGAGTTGCTCATGAATCTCATCATGGGACTTTTCACATATCTGTGTCTCTTCCCCTATGTATATCTCGTCATCTTCATCCGCATAAAGATCTGCGCCATCATAATCATCTTCCTGATCCGTTACAAACGATTCGGGCAGAATGATATCACTATGTCTAGACATCTCTTTTTTAGTAGACCTAACTCTTTGTGCTTTATTATGATTATATGTCTGGACAGCAGGTTCTTTCTCTTCGGATATTGTATCTTCTGAAGTCTGTACAGCTTTTTTAGGCTCCTCGATGGCATTTGAAGTCGCAACAATAATAGCCCGTTTTTTAAAAAGCCCGAAAATCCCATTTTTTGGCGTTTGAATCACTTCAATATTGAGTTGTGTAATAGAACATGACAATTTTTCAGCCGCCTTTGAATAGGCGCTTTCTAAGGTCTCAGCTTCTATCTTGACCATAATTTATACCTCTTTAGCCTTTTTCATGGCTTGAAATCTATTATTTACTACGAACTGTTGGGCGATAGAGAAAATATTATTAACTAACCAGTAAAGGACGAGCCCTGCTGGGAATGTTACAAAGAAAAATGTGAAAATAATCGGTAAAAATCTGAATATCTTTTCTTGCATTGGATCGGTAAAGTTACTTGGTGTAATACGTTGCTGATAATACATCGATGCACCCATCAAAATCGGTAAAACAAAAGTTGGGTCCATATGTGCCAAGTCTGTGATCCACAGCATCCACTCTGCGCCTTTTAATTCTACAGCATTTAATAATACCCTATAAATTGCAAAAAAGACAGGGATTTGTAATAAAAGTGGCAGACATCCACCCAATGGATTTGCCCCTTCTTTCTTATAAAGTGCCATTACAGCGGCATTCATGCGCTGTGGGTCACCTTTGTATTTTGCCTGAAGCTCTTTTACTTTAGGTGACACTTCTTTGAGTTTCGCCATAGAAATCATCCCTTTAAATGTCAGTGGGAAAAGGACAATACGGATAATGATTGTTAAAAGAACGATCGCCCAACCCCAGTTTCCTACAAGATCATGCAGAAACATCAAGAGTTGAAAAAGCGGTGCCGCAGCAAAAGTAAACCATCCATATTCAATCGCATTGATAAGCTCTGGCTTGATAGCATGCAATATCTTATAGTCTTTCGGTCCTATATATCCGTTAAAAACAAAATTTTGAAGACCTTCAACAAAGACGACCGGATTATCATCACGGTCACGATCTACTTTCACCGTGGTATCTTTATCCAAACCATAAAAAATAGATGCAAAATATTGTGAAAACGATGATACTAGATTGACATTGTTGTATGAAGTCATTGTGTCGGCATCACCATCTTCGATAATCGTGATCAAGTGTTCACCTGTATCGACCATAACCCCTTCAACGGCCATCATCTGTTTATCTGAGAATGTCGGATGCATACCAAGATAGACATAATAACGTTTATCCTCACTAAGTTTGATGTTGACATCATAATGCCCGTCACTGTAAAACTTCAACTCTTTGACAATAGTTAATTGAGACAGTTTTTGCGTCAATGTGACAGAGACACTCCCATCAACCAGACTTGCCTCTTTTACATTTGATGTATAAGGAGTGCTGATTGCTTCTTGGTTTAAAGCCTTGTCTGCAAAACGGATATAAAGAGGCTTAGCACCTGTTTCAGAGACCAATTTCGCATTTCCTGTCTCTTCGTCGGCAAACTTCTCTTCAAGCATCTCTTTTTGCTCAATTCTACCAAGTGTATCTATTTTTAAAACATAATTATGGCCTGTCAATGTTGTTAATACAACATCATTTGATCTTGTTGCACTTGTTGTGCTCGTGTCATGACCCAAGTCAACAGATTGCGTGACACCCTCTTTTGTCTTGTTAACTCCTGCATCGGTTAATGCATCTTTCTGAATAGTAGCATTTTGCTCATTGTTCATTGGCTTTGGCGGGAAAATTGCTGTATAAGCTACGAAGAAAAGAAATGATAATGCAAATGCAAGTATCAATCTCTGGCTTGAGGTCATTTTTTCTAACACGGTTTACCTTTAGAGAAATTTTTGATGATATAGTACTGTTTGTCCCCTTTGGGAACAAACCAATATTTAATAGGTGCCATTCTATCTTTTTTAATCTTACAATTTAGTTTGTTAACGACAGGATAGTCAATTCCACCTGCAAATAACTGGTTGCATCGTAAGATTCGCAAAAAGGACTTGAAAAAAGCGGTGGGTAGGGAGTTATTTTCAAACTGCCATTTTGCATATTCGGAACAAGTTGGGTAGTATCGGCATGAGCCGTATCCTATCAAAGTAAAAAACCTTTGGTATACAGCCAACAACTTTAGAAGGAGCTTGCGAATCATCAAGAGGTTTCTTTTATGGCACCAACACGCTTGAGTGCTTTTTCAAAATCGGATTTAAGGGTTTCATATGAAGTATTTCGGATAGGTTCTTTTGCAACGAGAATATATGTACCACTGTTCATTTGTGAAGTAAATTCCATAAATAAAGCACGCAAGCGGCGTTTTGCACGATTTCTATAAACAGCGTTACCGACTTTTTTACTAGCGGTAAAACCTTTTTTGTATTCTTTACCTTTTAGGTAAAAAAGCACGGAGGACTTAGCATGAGCTGCCTTTCCCCTTTTATAAACCAGCTGAAACTCTTTGGGAAGTTTCAATCTCTCAAAGCGGTTTATACAGTTAAACTCTTACGCCCTTTTGCGCGGCGTCTATTAATTACTCTACGACCGTTTTTTGTAGCCATACGTGCACGAAAACCGTGTGTACGTTTACGAGGTGTATTATGCGGTTGATAAGTACGTTTCATGTAAGCGTCCTTCTATTATTTTAATCGTGCAATTTTAGTTAAGCTTTACTTAAAACCCCATAAAGATAATGGATAAAAGCACTTTTTTGACGATCATTGCTTCATTTTTATAATGCGTTCACTCTCATTAAAGAAAGAGTCCCACGTCCTCTTCTGTGTATTAATGCTAAAAACTGCTCCCTCTTCATCAAACTCTTTAGTTACTACATCAATATTCAAGAGGCCTAACCTGTATTCAACAAGACTGACATCGCTGTAAGCCACACTAAAGACATAACCGTTTAATTTGACATAAGAAAGAAGCTCGCTCTGTTGAATAACGGCATTGCACGCATCCGAATATGCTCTCACCAAACCGCCGGTACCTAGCTTTGTCCCTCCAAAGTACCTGACAATAATAACCGCAGTATTGATCAGTTCATGGCCGGCAAGAACCGCCAAAGTCGGTTTTCCCGAAGTACCTTTTGGCTCACCATCATCACTACAGTGTTCAACCACTTGATCAAACTCATTGATATACCGCCAGGCAACCACAAAATGACGGGCTTTTGGATGCTCTTCTTTAAGCTCTTGCAGTGTCTTGTCATACAAATTATAAGGGATCAGATGGGCAATAAACTTAGACTGTTTTATCTCCAAGGTGTTCCTAACGTGATCTTGAACAAATTTCATAAGTGAAAGTCTAACTAAGAGAGGCTTTAAATTGAATTTTGTTAGACTTTCGTATGTATAAAAAAGCGCATAATTCACTTTATCAATGGTACCTTAAGAATGGGCGTCATGACCTTCCCTGGCGTAATATAGATGATGCTTATAAGATCTGGATCAGTGAAATCATGCTTCAACAGACCCAAGTAAAGACGGTCCTTGAGCGTTTCTACTTTCCGTTTATAGAGAAATTCCCTACTCTTGATAGTCTCGCTGGTGCGAGTGAACATGAAGTCCTTAAGATGTGGGAAGGACTGGGCTACTATACCCGTGCGAAAAACCTTCACAAGAGTGCGAAACTCCTGCAGACACATCTGCCCGCTACCGTTAGCGAACTGGTTCAACTACCGGGTATCGGTCAAAGTACTGCCCATGCGATAGCTGCTTTTGCCTATAAGACACCTGTGCCTATTATGGATGCTAATGTAAAGCGTATTCTTTATCGTCTGTTCGCACTCAAAAAAGCAACCGACAGAGAACTTTGGCAAAAAGCTTATGATTTTTTTGATGCTTCACGTCCTTATGACTTTAATCAGGCAATGATGGACTTAGGTGCTAGTATATGCACCGGGAAGCTTGCACTCTGTGACCTATGTCCTTTTAAGGATATTTGCCAGGGAGCAACAGATCCTCTTTCATATCCTCACAAGAGAACTAAAAAAGAGACTCCCATTCGTAAAAAACATATTGTCATTCATCACTATAAAGGAAAATTTGCATTAAAACAGAGAGAGACACGTTTTTTACACGGTTTATGGGGATTCAGTGAATATACAAACGATGAAGAAATCACTGTTACCAAGACATTAGGGGAAATCACACACACCTATTCTCATTTTAAACTTCACGCACAGGTTCATCTTCACAATCATTATATCCAAGAACACGAATGGTTCAGTCTGCAAGAGATTAAGAAACTTGCACTCTCTAGTGCGGATCACAAAGCATTGGCTTTACTGGGATGATTGACAATTAGACATGACCGAAGAACATGTCAATTCGAAAGTAGATGTTATAATTGGGCTGATAATCATGTATCTCATGCCAATTTATCCCCGGGCCGATCTCATAAAAAAGCCACTCTTTCCAAAAGTTCTCTCTCCATCGCATAAGAAAGAGGTAATTAAAAATCCTGTTTTCTTTTCTTACGACAGCAGGAGTAGTATTAAGAATCGTATTTTCATACTTTGTGCTTCCGTTGAAACCAAGGTTAAAACTTAATGCCCTGTGTTTTCTTGGTGTCCAAAAGTATTGGACAAACCCATCATAATGCATACCTTTGACATGGGACTTTGTTCCTCTGTCCAGAACAAAACGAAGCAGTGTACGCTTACTCATCTGAGTATCTAAGAAAAGTTCGCTTATCTCTGAAAACTCATCTTCAAGTGAATATGTAAAGGTCTGAATCGGTTCAAGATGCCATCGTCCAAGATCCGTGTGATAACTAAAACGTGCTCTCGCAAAGGGATCAATCCCTCTAAACCCGATCGAATAGCGCGGTTTGATCCCAAATCGTTTTTTATCAAATGCTTCCACCCCTATCGATGGAGCGTTCTCTTCTGATGATTTACCGATGTTCTTCGCACTATCATCTTTAAGATCCTCAATAAAAAGTTTCAAACGTTTTTTACTCCGTCCCAATCCCAATCTCGCACGTAAGGTCAAGTCATTTCCTTCTTCTTCGAGTGAATTGACCTTATGAATATAACTAACACGGACGTAAGACTCATCACGCTCTTCTAAAAGCTTGCGTGTCAAGAAAAACTCGTCCACAATCTCACGCTCAGAAGACTTCTCTTGAGGTGTCCCCTCTTCGGTTAAACTTTGATTGGTATCTGTCACATTGGTATCATCCATGTGTATACTCATGAAAAGACTACTATTGGTATCCGTCGTATTCTTATCGAGTAAAAGACTAAGGTTCTCGTCGGAAGGACTTCCGAAAAAGTCGTATATGCCTAAAACAGCGCTGTCTATACTCACACCCCATTGGCGTACTTTAAGATCTATTGCCTTATGGGTGATATCAATATAGCTTGGCTCGCTTTCGACAGAACTGTTGATATCGTCGAAGGCTTTCAATAGCCCTGGGCTTATCAAGAGAAGGAGGATTATGAACTTCATAACCATAAAGATAACTTTTTTTAATACTGTATGAGCTTAATCAAGAAACATTTTTAAAACAAACCCTAATGGTCTTACGAACTACTCCACTTTTAATGGATCAACATAGTAAAGATAATCAGCCAATCCCTGTTCAACTCTGCGCTTAACACAGGGAAGTATCGTTACAAATGGTTTATGCGAATAACGGGCAAAGCGCATGTTGGCACCAAGCCCTGAACTAAGGTGCATCGCCCCTATAAATACAATCAATTTGTCTTTGGGACCTTGAAGTACATTCTTGGCCAACAACGCACTCTCCTGTCCCATCTTCTCATCCCATGCAACTTGGACCCGGTACATTCTTTCTATACACTTCTGTTCATCTTCATCTTTAAGCGGGGCATGACAATGGCTTAAATAAGGTCGGACCATCTTTTGATGGATAGTCACATCCATATCCAGACTCTCATAGAAACGTCTTTCATCCTCATTCATCTGCTCCGTCTGCAACAAGGATATTCGGCTGCGTTCCTCTTCGCTAAGATTGATTCCGTACATCTCTCCTTTGACACTTTGGAGCTTTGTGTAGATAGACTCAAAACTCTCATATTGATAACCGATTCGTTCTTTCCATCCTACCTTTTTGAGAAACTCGTTTTTATCCAATTTTTTCTCAAGGAAAAAAGATAGCTGTTCATTTTGATCAGGGCTAAACCACTCATTTGCCAGGTGTACTCTGTACTCTTTCCCTAATGCTTCGATCAGATCAGCACTAAAGCGATGTACAAAATCACTACTGTGGAAGTCCCCTAAAAATATCACGGGATACTCAGCCAGTTCTTTTATCAGGTTCTCTTTAGAGATCACTCTGGCCTCTTTCAGTGAATAGATCATCCCTTCTGTCTTAAAACCGGTCTCATGCTGTAGGGAATGCGGTTGTGCACAGGATGTCAACAGTAATAATACGATCAGTAAAACTAAAAGGTTATAAACTTTTGTTTTCACGCTTTGCCTTCGGTTTTTAGTGATATAATTATACAGTTATCATATAAAAGCAGATATGCATGAAAATTATTTCTAACATAAAACACTATCTTTATACTGGGCTGAGAGAAGTCTTTGTCTATCATCACAGCTCTTTAGAGTTCCGTGCCAAGACTTTTGCCGTTATCATCGCTGCCAACCGTCATCCTGCCGAATGTGATTATAACCTTGTGTATGAGGCTGGTATGCAGATTTATAATGAAATAGGCCGAGCCAATATGCTCTTATTAACGACGCGTGAGTATGTGCAAAAGGTCCATAAGAAAAATGGTCTTACTATTGATGATCTCATTGATGATATTCGTAAAGAGCTCCGTCTCATTCCGCGATATGCTTTAAAAATTTCACCAGAGCAACTACTTCCCTTAAGTGAATGCACGGTCGATGAGGACACTTCTACATACCAACTACGTATTATTGAGTTTTTAGAACGAATAAAAAGTGAGTACATTCCATGAAACTGTTTATTATCTTAATAGCTTCAGGCCTCTTAGCTCTGCTCTTAACAGCCTGCAGTGAAGAGGCCCAGCCTTATGAGGAGATCAATGCGAGTATCTCTATCTCGCAAGATCAGGGTCATATACAAACCCATTAAATGAGAAGAAATCTATTTCTAACCTTTTCCTGGCCGATTAAGGTCTGTATGGTGCCAGTTCATACCCTTCAGCCATAAGCTTCATAACGCCCCCGGCAAGGTTTTTAACATTATAACCCTCTCGCGCCATAAAATGTGCTATTTGTGATGTACGTGAGCCTGTACGACAGATAAGACCTATTTCTGCCTCTTTTCCTCCAAGGGCATCCATAGCTTTTAAAAAGCCTACAGCATCATAATTTCCCATTTCATCAAAGAAAGTAATCGTATGAGAGCCCGGAACAATACCCGTCTGCTGCCATTCCATAGGAGTACGGATATCAACAACTTTCATATCTGACTTTTCTAACATCTCTTTATCTGGATAAATATTCATAATTTTCCTTGATCTTAATAATTTGATGAAATTATACCAAACCAAATAATAAACAACAACTCTGATCAATTTTTTTAAGAAAACTCTTAAGCTATATAGGCAGTGTAAATGAGAAGCACGCCCCTTCACCCTCATTTTTGACACTGAGGTTTCCTCTGCAATGCTCTTCAACAATAAGTTTAGACATGTATAACCCAAGACCCGTTCCATCAACTTCTTCTTTTGTTGTAAAATAGGGATCAAAGACATAGGGCATATTCTCCTTAGAAATTCCACCGGCATTGTCGCAGACCATTAATGAAACTTCCTCTTGATCATTTACTGTTTTAATGACCACCTTAGGATTTTGAACTTTTTTCTCTATCAATTCATCTTGTGCATTTTTCAATAAGTTTAACAATACCTGCTGAAGTTCATTCGGATAAGAGTGGAACATCATTTTTTCATCCAGATAAGTCTCGACGACTATTCCCTTACTCTCCAGTGAACTTCCTATAATATGTAAAGCGCCTAAGGTGATATCATTGAGACTTGTCGGCATTTTTTCTTTATTTGACTTGAAAAAGTTTCTAAAGTCATTAATCGTCGCAGAGAGATACTGGGTATATGTGTTGATACTTTGGACACTCTTTTCAATAAAAGATTTATCACAATCTCCCAGTTGTATCTTTGCACTTATCGTCCCGGTCAGGACAGATATGGCCGAGAGTGGTTGCCGCCACTGATGGGCAATCATAGAGAGCATCTCTCCCATCTGAGCAAGGCGAGACTGCGCCAGCATCTGCTTGTCTTTATGACGATTGACCGCAACCTCTTTTAAGACTCTCTTTTCCAAAGATGCATTCATCTCTTTAAGTTCTGATTGTGCCTGAAGATACAACCGGTTCAATTCTACCAGCCGCTTGACGTTTTTATTGACATCCCAGGTTGCAGAAGGGACAATGACAATATAGATAAAAATCATAAAAGCGATCGCATAGTGCAGTGTATCCGCATAAATCAAAAAAGAGATTAGCAACAGTGACAAAACCGGTAAATTAAAGGCAAGATAGACGGGATAAAGAGGGCTCAGTGTGATCAGTGAACCCGCACTTAGACCGACAATAAGTATCAAGACCATATATTCATAAGGCGAAGGAGCATAAATAACACACAGTATACTTCCCGCACCCCACATAATACCGGCACTTAAAGCCATCAGCATGTGTAGGTATTGAAATCTTTTTTTGACCTCTTGTGTCAATGTCACCTTCATATAATAATTGGCAATATAGAGTCGTAATATAGGATAGAAAAGCTGAAGAACAGTCCAGGGAAGCAAAATAGAAGAGGGAATATAATCATATAAGAACCATGCATACAGAAGGGTACCAAAGAAGTATGCGGCACTTGACTTATAGGTCACAGAGATAAATAGATGAATCAACTCATCATAACACTCAGCTGCTACATAGCGTTCTTGCCATTCACTCATCTTCTTTAGCATGATGACACCCCCATTTAGGTGTTAAATGCTAACATAAAATATTAAAAACAAACTATAAATAATACTATAAAGAAAAACGTTCAGGGTCGAAAAAACTTTCCTCTGATATATTTCCGAAAGCGGCATTTATAGATACAAAAACATCAGGATATTTTCTCTCCATATCGGCCAACATCTCTTTCATCGTTGCACGTGCATGAGGCATTTTCACATCAAAACGCATGGCAGGACAGGCTTCGTCACCTATCGCCTCAAGACCATTGTCTTTGACAAAAGCCCTTAATTGACGTTCACGCATCTGAATGAGAGGACGAATGACGATAATTCCATTGCCTGCTTTGTATTTTGGTGCCAAACTGCGCATCTGACCATTATAGATAAGGTTCATAAAAAAACTCTCTGCAGCATCATCCAAATGGTGTCCCAATGCCAGCTTATTACACCCCAACTCTTCTGCGACAGAATATAAAGAGCCTCGACGCATACGAGAAAAGAAAGAGCAAAATGATGAGTTCTTTCTTATCTTCTCCTGCGCCGTCTCATAGATTTCTGTATCTTTAATATGATATTCAATCCCATACTCTTCACAATGCTTGGCTAGATAATCAAAGTTCTCTCCCATGCCGTATGAGACTGTTACTGCAATAAACTCAAACTTAAAAGGGGCTCGTCGCTGCTGTTCACGCATGGCATGGATCATCGTTAAAGAGTCTTTTCCTCCAGAGAGACCTACAAGTATCTTATCACCCTCTTCAATGAGACCAAAAGCCGCATTCGTCTTTCCCAATTGAGACATGATCTTTTTGGAAGGTACTATCGATTTTTGCTTACTCAATGTTCTCTACCATCTTTATAATAAAAGCCGCGCTCTCTTTTGCCGAACTCTCTAAAAACGCATCAAATGAGAAACTGGCATCCATGTCAGCAGCATCAGAGATAGCCCTTAAAATAAAAAATGGTATTCCCATCGCGTCACAGACACAAGCGACCGAAGCACCTTCCATCTCAAGCGCATCCGCCTTGAATGTTTCTCCTATCCATTGGTTACGTTCAGGATCCGCTACGAACTGATCTCCCGTTGCAATTATCCCTTCCATAAGTTCCAATCCCATTTCAGAAGCCACTTGCTTTGCTCTAGCAATAAGTTGAATGTCGGCTTCAATAAACTGCTTACCTTCGGGAACATACCCGAAAGGATGTCCAAAGGCTGTGATATCAAGGTCATGCTGGCATAACTTTGTCGCCGCAATAAGATTTCCGATCTTTAGTTTTGGATTGATGGCACCTGCAACACCGGAAAAAAGCAGCAGTTCAGCTCCAAACTTTTGCAGCATTGTTGTGGCTGTGAGAGTTGAAAAGACCTTGCCTATCTTTGAATAGGCAATAATCAGATCATGTCCGGCATAGACTGCTTCATAATATTTATTACCCGCATATTCAGTAAGTTTATACTCACCGACCTTCTCTAACAATGGAGCGATCTCTTCCGGCATAGCTCCCATAATTGCAATTTTCATAAATTCCCTTGTCCTAAACTCTATACGTCGTTTTTGATGATCTGTTTTTGTGCGAAATGAAGTTGTCTGTTCAGTTCAAAACTCTTTGTCTCTGCTTGGAAGCCTTCTAACTCTGCCTCTTTTTCACCTGAAGGTGTAATGATCATCGAAGAACCCCAAAAACCAATGCCATCTTCAAATCCGACACGATTGACAAAGACAACATAGGCACCACACAAAAGTGCTGTTGTTTTTAATATCGCTTCCCATTGCTCTTTGATCAACAGACCATTCTCTTTGAAATCACGTACCGGAGAGTTGGCCAATACATAAATAAGCTCCGGTTTTTTAGATGAGAGTTCAGCAATGCTCTCGGCTCGCCATAGATCTTCACATACGACAAGAGCCGTATAGCCATATGCTGTCTTGAAGAACTCTATACTATCACCCTTAAAATAATAGCGAGCCTCTTCAAACATCCCGTAGTTTGGCAAATGTACTTTGTGATGGACATGTAGTACTTCTCCTTTTGAGAAGTAAATCCCGGCATTAAAAATGCGATGGTTTTGTCGAAGCGCACAACCTAAAACGATGTCTATATTGTGACTCGCTTGAACAAAACAATCAAGTTCTTCAAGACTAAATGCATCTTCATACACTTTGTCTTGAAGTAAATAGCCGTTTAACGAGAGCTCAGGAAAAACAATAACATCTGCATTACAAGACTTTATCTCCTGTAAATGCATCTCTATATTCGATCTGTTAAGTTTAGGCGATACCTGAGCTAAACAAACTTTCATTAAGCGAACTCAGCCAATACAGCTTCCAAACTCTCCATGTCATAGACATTGTAGTTCTTCATATCTTTATTGATACGTTTGTTCATACCAGTAAGAACCTTACCGTTCCCAAACTCGATAGCTACATCCACATCACCTGCAATAGCCTCTATACTCTGCTTGTATTTTACTGGCTGTGTAAGCTGCTCAGTCAAAAGCTCAAGTGCCTGTTCTTTTGTTGAATAAGCCGTTGTCGTAACATTTGAAATAACAGGGGCAATGAAGGTGTCTTTTAAGACTTCTTGCATCTTCTCTTTCAAAGGAGCTTGTGCAGGTTCTAGAATTGGGCAATGCGAAGCTACTGACATGTTTAACAGCATTGCTCTTTTAGCGCCGGCTTCTTTAAACACAGACTCCATTGAAGCCAAATCAGATTTCATTCCAGCAACAACAAGCTGTCCATCCTGATTGTAGTTGGCCGGCCATACTTTTTTCCCTCCAGCCTGTGCTTTTTCACAGATATCCTCAACCTGCTCATCACTAAGACCCAAAACAACCATCATAGAAGCTTCTATCTCATCGCAGGCCCCCTGCATCAACTTACCGCGGGCATTAACCAACTCTACCGCATCTATCGGGTCTAGCGCACCTGCTGCTGAAACTGCTGAAAACTCCCCAAGTGAGTGTCCAAGAAGAAGTGTCGGTTTTACATCTGATTTCTCTGCAAACAAGGCATGTGCCATTAGACTAACCAGAAGGATTGCCGGCTGTGTGTTTTCAGTTTTATTGATCTCCTCATTCTCTTCAAAAAGAAGCTTTTCAAAATCAATACCTGTACGTTCAGATGCTTTGAGCATCATCTCTTTTGCAAGTTCAGAATTCTCTACAAAACTTTTACCCATACCGATTGTTTGACTTCCCTGTCCAGGAAAGATGAATGCTACTTTACTCATGTCTTAAATATTCCTTGTTTTCAGCAATTTTTTTACGCAATGTATTTCTATTGAGTCCCAACTTATCTGAAAGCTGCAACTGTGTTTTAAACTTTTCCAAGCCGGCATTAATCAGCGGTGCTTCATACAGATATAGAAAATTCCTGTAATCGCTGTTACCGCCCATCTTCTCTTTTAAAAAACCTTCTGTCAGATCCATTAACTCTATTTCGTCAATACTTTGAAACTGAACTTTCATATAGACATGGCGACGTATTGAGTGGGCATTTTGATCAAGAGCGATTCGAGAAGTATCAATATTAATCTTTGTCTTTTTATCAATATTAAACACTCTGAACGCTTCATCTAAAAAATACTCTGCCAGAGCCTTCACATCTTCTTTTCGCTCTGATAAGGGTGGCAGATACACTTTAATCCCAAAAAACCTGTCAATGACATCACTGTTGAAGATTGCATTGGCAAGTGCAATAATACGCACCTCGTACTTATCGACCAAGCGTTTGAAATTATCAAAGTTTGGTATTTTGTCAAAATTTGAAATAATAATTGTTTTATTGGAACTTAATGTATCTTCCAGTTCATCATAGTAACGTGCATCAACGATAGGTGCATTGGGAAGAATATATTTTGCTAAGCTCTTTTTTCCAGTGCCACTTTGACCAAAAATAAAAGCATTAACCGGCAGACCCTTAAGAAGGTTCGCCGTCTTTAATGCCTCAAGTGAAGCATTAGATTTAGCTATGAAATTAGTGGCATCCACAGCCTGAACCACAGCTCCCACCTGCCGGTTGAGCATTTTCTGCAGGAATACCAGTCATCGCTTCTTCAGGAGTTGCATCACGAACTGTTGCGACCGTAACTGTAAACATCAGATCTTGACCAGCCAATGGGTGGTTATAATCAATTGTTACCGCTTCATCCTTGATCTCTTTTACTGTTACTTGGACTGTACCGCCATCTTCACTTTGACCATAAAGACTCATGCCTTCAGTAAGATCGATACCAGCGAATTGCTCTTTTGGAACTTCCTGAAGAGCTTCTTCATTGTATTCACCATAAGCTTTAGCTGCAGGAACAAGGATATCACCCTTCTCTCCCATACTCATTTTGCATACTTCCTCTTCAAGACCTGGAATGATTTGCTGTTTTCCAATCATAAATGTAAGAAGATCTTTGCCAACATTACTGTCTACTACTTGATTTCCACTGCGTACTTCATATTCAATCGATACAATTTGGTTATTTTCAATTGCCATTTTTTTTATCCTTGATAATGATTAAATTATCATCATTTAAATTTTTGTGATTTTATCATAAGATGCTTTAAGATGTCTTACCAATCGTAATTGAAAGATATATTAAAGCTAGAGATAGAAAGCGAAAAACTTCTACTTAAGAAACTTTTCCGCTTTTTTTGCTTCCGATGAGTTTGGGTATTTGGCTATAACGGCTTGAAAAAACTGTTGTGCGCCGTCAGCGTCTTTGGTTTTGTTAAGAGAAATTGCTGTATGCAACATAAGTTTTGGCATATAGTCTGCCTTTGAATATAGTTTTGCACTCTCTTTAAAATAAGCGATCGCATTACTGTACTCATCAAGTTGAAAATAGGATTCACCAATGTAAAAATGTGCACGTGCAGGTTTATAATGCTTAGTAATCAAATGTTCAAACATGTCGATAGCATCTGCATACTTCTCTTTTTTAAACAATGCATCCGCCTCTTTTTCAACTTGAGCATTACTTTTATTATCCAAAGTATTACTGCTACCTTTGGCAATCTTCTTTAACTGTTTAGAAACATCCAGTTTGAAACTGTTAATCTCCTGCGCTAGCTTGTTGTACTCTTCTCTACTCACATAGGTACTGTTAATCGTATCGATCAAGGAACTCAGTTCACCCATCACTGTCTTAAGCTGCTTGATATTCTCATCATGGTTTACAATGATCTCATCAATTTTTTGACTCACTTGTGAAGAAGAATCCTTCACAAGAGCAATCTCATCTTTTAAAGACTGTAATGAGACTTTATCCGCATGTCCTTGTTCATTCAGGCCTTCAACAATACTTCTCACCCCTGAAAGTGACTCTTCTACACTGGTAATACGTGAACGGTTTTTCCGTACCGTTCCTTCGATATCACTGATTGTTTCTTTAGTATCAAGAAGATATTTCTCTGTTTTGGTTAGTCCATAAGGGGAAGGGTTGTTAAGATCACCCGCTCCAAATGCAGACTTTTCTGCATAAAGAGAGAGCGGAAGTAGAAAAGAGCTTAGTAATAAAAGTCTTTTCATTATGGAAGAAGTTTAAAATCTACTCTACGGTTTTGTGCCCAACATGCTTGGGTTTGTTCTGTACATACTGGGTTACTCTCACCAAAACTTACCATTGTGATACGTTCAGCTGCAACACCATCAGCGATCAGTGCGTCTTTAGTCGTTTTTGCTCGCTTAAGGCCTAGTGCGTAGTTATACTCATCACTACCCCACTCATCACAATTACCTTCAAGTTTTACATTATAAACTGATGCTCCTACTTTAACAAGAGTTGAGTTCGCTTTCAATGTGTTTTCCATATCAGCTCTGATTTCAAACTTATCAAAATCGAATCGAATACTTTGAAGTTTTGCCTCTAAAGCACCTAAACTTGTTTCAACAGCATCAGCGGCACTACCGCTTTGATCGATTGCACCATCTTCAAGTCCACTTGCCTGAGTCGCGCTTGGGTCTTGTACCTCAACAGTCTCTGTTTGCGCAGTTTCGCTTGTAGCATCAATTGCCGGGTCTTTTTGACTACACCCTGAGAATAAAAGGAGTGCAGCCACTGCACTCATAGCTAGAAGTTTTTTCATCTTTAGTGTCCTTTTTAAAAATTAGTCCGATTTTAACGAAGATTATCTTAAACTAATGATAGACCTTGTCAATTCATCCTTTTATCTGCAGATTATAAGAATAAATGGACAATAAAGTGTAAATAGGTAATCCCTATTTTACTGCATTTAGAGCTTAGTTATATAAAATCATCACAAAGCTCCGCGATCACGAAACTCGGATATCTCCATCTCAACCATCGCATCGATCATCTTAGTATACAGCTCTGTTATCAGATTAGGTGATATACCTAATTCTAGGGCTTTGTGACGTACACGTTCCATGACCTTCTTAACTCTCTCTTCAGCTTTGACTTCTTCAACACTTTGCTTGAATTTGGCAGCTTGATGGATATAGGCACTGCGAGCCGCGATAAGCTTTACTATCTCATCATCAAGTTTATCCACTTCATGGCGAACTTCTTCTAAAGAACTGCACTCTTTCATTATTCTTCCTTGTTCTTTTGCTTTAAATAATATAATGATTATATCTAATAAACAGTTCTGTGTGTGTATCATTTCGTATGAAAATTATTCTTGCGACATTAAATGCCCGTTACACCCATAGCTCTATCGGCCTGCGATACCTCTACGCCAATATGCAAGAACTTATGCAAAACAGCCGTATTCTTGAGTTTAGTATCAACGATGCCGTTCAAACTATAGCCGAAAAGATTCTCGATGAATCACCGACTATTCTTGGTTTGGGGGTCTATATTTGGAACGCTACGCAGACTCATGAACTGATAGAGGTCATAAAAAAAGTTTCCCCGCAGACTAAAATCGTATTGGGTGGTCCCGAAGTCTCCTACGAACCATTTCGAGTAAACTTTTCAAAAGCCGATTATATTATCCAGGGTGAAGGCGATATAGCCTTTTATAAACTTTGTAAAGAGATCCAGACAGACACGGCACCAAATGAACAGGTCATCAAACCTATCCTTGCCGATCTGAGTAAGGTCAAACTCCCTTATAGATACTATTCTCAAAACGATATCGACAACCGCTATATCTATGTAGAAGCTTCTCGCGGCTGCCCTTTTATGTGTGAGTTCTGTCTCTCCTCCATTGACGAAAAGGTACGAAATTTCGATTTAAATCAATTGTTAGAAGAGTTTGAGCTACTCTGGCAAAAAGGGGCACGTAATTTCAAATTTGTCGATAGAACATTTAACCTCAATATGAAGTTCGCCAATGCAATACTGGACTTCTTCCTTGCCAAAGAAGCGCCATACTTCGCCCATTTTGAAGTCATACCTGATCATTTTCCTGAAAGTATCAAAGAAAAAATTGCACTTTTTCCTGCTGGTGCATTACAACTGGAGATAGGAATTCAAACACTCAATCCACAAGTAGCTCAGAACATCAACCGGCCTTTAAAGATCAAAAAAATAAAAGAAAACCTTGAATACATTGAAAATCAGACCAAGGCACATATCCATCTTGATCTTATCGTAGGCCTTCCTGGCGAAGATTTACAGAGCTTTGGAAAGAATCTGAACGAACTTGTCTCAATCAGTGCTTCAGAGATACAGATCGGCATCTTAAAAAAACTCTCTGGAACCACACTTGAACGGCATGACAGAGAATTCGGTATGCGCTACAGCGACATTCCTCCCTATGACATCTTGAGCAATGACCTGCTCTCTTTTAAGGCTATACAAAAGATGAAACGTTTTGCACGTTTTTGGGACCTGACCTACAATAGCGGAAACTTTAAAAAATCCATCACGCTTCTATGGGAAAAGAAGTCCGTATACGATAGCTTTTATGCTTTTTCCGAATGGATCTACACCCAAACAGACTCGACATGGAAAATATCACTTGATAGACTATCAAAACTGCTCTTTGAGTATCTGACAACTGAATTAAATATGGAGAACTCCAAAGTCGCTAAATATATGATAGATGACCTCCTCAAGATCAAAGGACGCATTCTTCCTGCTTATTTAAAACCCTATGCCCCGATGCAAATAAACAATGCGAATAAAACATCATCACAGGCCAATAAAAGGCAAGCAAGACATGCTTGATAAAAAAAGCAGGCAGACCCTTGAATCTGCTTTGAACACTTTTTTATACAACTATTTGTATGAGGTAGTCAATCCAAAACTGGAGGCCTTTTCAAAAGAGTATTATAAAAGTCCATGGCAGATGTTCAAACGTCATTTTAGGAATGACATCCTTGATCTTCTCATCTCTATCAACAATCTGCTTTCCTGGTTATATATACTAGCTTTTAAAAAAGAGGGGTTTCACAGAACGCCCAGAAGTGAGAAAGAACTTTTACGAAGGTTTACCCAAGATGTCTTTTGTGTAGATCTACTTCAAACCAGACTCCAAAACTTCTTAGATCAGTTCATGCTTCAAGGATTTCAAGACAATGAAGAGAAAAAAAATCAGATGTTGCAGTGCACTCAGGAGTGGAAAGAGGATATTGCCTTAAAAGCCATTGAGGTCACCCATCTTAAACGACTTACGACCAAGGCAAGTTCATTCATCATCGATATGAGTATCTCAACAGGTATTGTAGGAGAGATGTCAAGAGGACTTGGTGCTCTAGCAGGCTCTTACTTGGCAGGTGAACTCTATATGTCCCAACAGAACTTCTTCTATTACTACTGGTACTCTTTCACAGGGATGCCAGCCTGGGTGGAACTTTCAGGAGGAGTAGCCGGTGCTATCCTAGGTATCATACTTTTTGTTCCCCTTGTAAGTACACTCGTTGAATACTTTATGCAACCCTTTAACGATACGGCCAAACATATTCGAGAAGCCTATCCCGAACTTATTTCCCGTCTCATATATGGAGATGACAAAGAGAAACGAAATGGACTGATGGAAGTGTCCATCAAATATCTTGATGGGTGTACCAATGTACTCGACAGCCTCAGGAATGTTATTCGTGCCCTGTAACATTAAATATATCAGACTCTAAATCTCGGAGACCTATTCTGTAGAGTCGTACACTTTACCTGATAATCCACCATCTTTTTAAATGGTTCCAAAAAACCATCCAGTTCTGTACTGCTTAATTCCTCGGACCCGTTCAAAGTCAATAGCTCCAAGACACAATGCGTTGATTCTATTGTAGAAAGACATAGCTCCATTGGCTGTTCTTTGATCCTATAACCTGAGTTTCTCGTATGTTTAAAACTCACCTTTGGAAGTGCTTGGATATTCGGACTATCTCTCAGAAGCTTTTTTGCATTGTGCCAAGTAGCATCAATCAAGAAGATCACATTCTGTTTTCCCTTTTCTTCTAAAGAAGTATCATTGAGCAACAGACTCTGCTCATCAGGATAGAGGACATAACAGTTATTGTTCCCATCTTTCAAAAGAGCATTGACCTCTTTATGCTTGGCAAAACTGGTGTCTACAAACAATTTTGAGTTCTTTAAAGAGAGATGCGTAAAATGCCCTGTAGCATTTTTTACCTTTTTAAACTCATGCGTATGCATCAAGACCACAAACTTTGTCTTTGTGACCATCGGTTTGATGTAAGCGCACATGCATGAACTCTTCGGTCTAAAACAGCGGTAACATTTCTCTCGGTCACCATAAAACGTTTGTCTTGGCCTCAATTTATTTATGATTTTGTACCGTTGGAACTGCCACATTTCCTGAGGCTTGGACTTTTAGAGCCTCTGGTCTGCTCTTATAATACTCTCTTACTGCTTTTGCCAAGGCAGTTTTTTGTTTATTTTCCACATGCCCGTCTTCATCTAAACATGTGGCTATGACTTCAACCAGACCCTCTTGCTCCGTCGGTACCTTATCTTTCCATGAAAGAAGAAGAGCTTTATCAACATGCGAAGGGATAGAACCCATTATCCCTACATCATTTTCATCATGTACCAATAAGCCTGAAGTTGTTCCCCGATCAAGGGTAAGTACTTGAAAAAGATAAAGGGTATGATAGGCCAGTTGTGCCTTCTTGTCTTCTTTTGTAATCCTTGTTTCACTCACAATTCTGTTTCTGATTATCTTGACATAAGTATCTATGACATTTTCACCGAGATTTTTTGCCATTGCAAGGTCCTCTTTTTTATCACCGGTCGAAAAGTTTTCAAGATAAAAATGGCTGACTCCCCTATGACGTCCAAGTGCGGGAATGAAAAAATATTTTTCACCCTGGGCAGATGCCTCGTCATAATACTCACCTCCGCACTCTTTCAGACTACTCTCAAAAGTTTGCTTATCCTCTTGTTTAAAAATAGAAGGGTTTAGATCAGCCATCATTCTCCAATATCCCCGTCCGTCCTTCATCTCTGTCCAGGAGATATGCATATGCATAGAAGGGGCATGAGGATTGGCAGGATGGATGATGGTCGACAGTGCCGTAGCCGAAGCAAGCTGCTTAGTCTCATCATTGTCATACTGTACCTGCGAGATATTCACAGAACCACGATTAAAAAGCTTTTCATCCGTAGCAACATACCGGACACCCCCACCAAACTCTCCTTTATTGCGAAACCACTCTATCGCTTCAAATTTTTTTTCCTCGCCAATCTCGCATGAGAGATTTTCCAAGGCCTTTACAAAATAGGCTTGAAGATGCTCAACCAGATTGTCTGCCGCTTTTGCATCTGTAGATTTCGCTTTGATTCTTGTCATAAATAGTCTTTAGTCATTTTTTTTGAAATTATACTGAAAAGTGAGAAAGAAGAGAAAAGATGGAATTCCTTTCCCTATTAAGATTTGAATGCGTTTTGAATACTTTTCAACAAGTTTAAGAGAAAACTCTGGTAATCTTTGAACAATCCGCCATAAGCCGCCGTATTACCTTCAGAAAGTTCTTTTAGAAAATGATCTGTCAACTGAAGAAACTGCTTCGCGCCCAAGTTTGATGCCGTGCCCTTTACATCGATCAGGATCGCTTTGGCAGCCGCATAGTCTTTTTTGACTAAAGCATCACGAAGATTTTTGGAAGAGTCTTTATACCCGACAAAGAACTCTTTCAACAACTCTTTGTACATCGCTTCGTCATTGCCGCATATCTCAAGCCCCAGTGCGTAATCGAGGCTTGGAAGGTCATTGATATCGACATCAATTTCCAACTCTTCCACGTTAGGTTTTTCGATCTCTTCTTGCGCTTGAGGCATAGTGTAATACATAGACATCACATCATAAAGTGCATCCATTTTCAGAGGTTTTTCCAGCGTCTCTTCCATGCCTGCCTCTCGCATATGCCTAATATCGTCTGCGGCAGTATCACCACTTAACGCCACAACAGCGATATGATCATAGGCAGGGTTCTCTCGTATCATCCGTGTCGCTTCAAAGCCATCTACACGTGGCATGTGCGCATCCATCAAAATAATCTCGAAATTGCTGTCTTTTTCCAATATGTCCATGACGATCTGGCCGTCATCGGCTATCACAACATCAATTCCCGATTCGTTCAATACCCCATTAATAACTTTTTGATTGATAAGGTTGTCTTCCGCTATAAGAATACGTTGTCCACTAAAATCAGAGAAATCAGCTTTGACAATCTTGCGTCCGTTTCGTGTGGATTCACGCTTCTTACGTGAGAGTACCCCCTGCTGTGGTTGCACTTGTGCCTCTTGTTCAACAGAAGTCTCCTCTACTGCTTCAGCTTTATTCTGAAGTTCTTCTTCCGGCAAAGTTTCATCTTCTTCATCTGTCTGCTCTGTTTCTATATCTGCTTGGGTGTCTGATAAGACTTCAGATGTTTCTGAACCCTCTAGCTCTGCTCTCTCTTCAGTATCAGTTTGAGTCTCTTCTTCATCACTGTGAGACTCTTCTTGTTCAACTTGCTCTGGTACAAGATCGACAAGCTCACGTTTAGGTTCACTCCTAGTTGATCTTAAAAAGAACCATAACAGTAGAAGAACTACTGCCACTCCTCCAATCACATAAATAGAATCTATCCCTGCAATCTCATTCGGAATATAAGCGTTGATCATATCAATTAATTGGGAGAAGTCCATATTGAATCCTAAAAAAAATATATCTATAGTGTAACCAAAAAAAAACTCCAAATCAACAAAAAAAAGAAAGTTTTTGGTGAGATTTTTAACTTTTATGTATATAAATGAATATGAAAATCAAGTGAATAAGCTTGGCATAGAGATTGAGAAAATCACAAAACTTCTAACAAAGTCTTGTCTATTTAGAGTATGAGCTGAGAAATTTTGGCAATGATGTCTTTTTCCCGGATCGGCTTGGTAAGAAAATCATTGGCACCTTCATTAAGTGCTTCGGCACGTATCGTCTCATCCGTAGTCAGGACGATAACAGGAATAGTTTTCAAATGATCATCGGTACGAGCTACTTTTAAAAACTCTATACCACCCATGATCGGCATAATGATGTCCAAGAGTATAATATCGATGCTTGTGTCTTTCTTAAGTATATCAAGGGCATCCATACCGTTAACAGCTTCAATGACTTCAGATACATTATCCGCTTTGTTCAACATTGATTTTATCAACTTACGGTTAATCATATCATCATCAACTGCTAAAATACGCAAACTTTTATTACTCATATTAATCACTTTTTTTGATTTTACCAATCTATTGACTGTATCTTACCAATTTTTAGTGGAAATAGAAAGCTTTTGTTCTGTTTTAAGCGAATTATTCCGACAGAACTCTCGGCTTTGTAATTTTTAATAAAGATTATTGAGTCTCCATGATCCGAAAATCTTGGAAATTCATTGACTCCCGTAGCTGTCAAACGGCGAATGAAATCCGAGCGTGTACTGATAAGGTGAAGATTAAATGTGTTATGCGAGAACTCATTCGCACTCTCGCGCGATTTATAGACGACATAGTTCTTATGTGCTGCCAAAGCCACATTGCTTTTTCCATAGTAAACCATCTGCTGAACACCGCGTGAACCGATCTTCTTTGAGAAAACATTTGGATACCCCAGACGATTAGATACAAAAGCTATTTCGCTCTCATCTTCCAAAAACTGTGCACCGACATCAATACCGCCATACTGGGTGAGTCTTTGGAGCTGTTTAGACTCTACGTTGTAAAGATACACGTCCGGCTGCCCTTCAGGAGCCATTGTCACAAGCAGTCTTTTACCGTCTTTACTGACATCAGAACAGATCATCATACCGTCACTTGCCAACACCTTTTCACTTTTTCCTGTACGTCTGTCCATCTTATAAAGTGTAGGTTTGGCTGTATCAAGAACAGTATAATAAAAACTTGTCTGTTTTTCATCTGCCCAGTGAGGGAATACGTTCAATCCGCCTTTGACAATAACATGTTGGTATGTAAGCGTATAGTCCGAGATAACGATTTCACTTTCATTAGGTGATGTCAAACGAGAAATAAGGACATAAGACTTCATCCATTCGACACTTTCAGCCCCAATAAAGTCATTAATATCAGTTGCAATGTTATGAATCAGAAAAACATAAAGGTTCTCTTTCTTGATACGAAAGTTTCTCTCGCGAACAACACTGTTATCCGCAGCAGATATAAGTTTATAGTCACAATTCAACTGACCATCATCTTCACGCAAGCGATAACGCAAGACATAATCACGCTTTGTGTTAGCCGTATCAACATCATCGGCATCAAAATCGTTCATACTATAATTGTCATAGACATTGAAGCTTGCCAATACGCTTAAATCACTGACCAGGACTTTAAAAAACTTCTTTGAAAGCCTCTCTTTATAATCAATAGATGCATCCTCAACAGATATGGATGGTAACTTATCCACTTTCTTGATAACTTCTATTGTTGCATCAGCAGCAAAAAGGTTTAAAGCTAAAAAGAGCATTATTACAATTTTATTCAATGTTATTCCTTTGCAGTTAAAATAATATCCAAGCTGACAGCTTTATTGTCCTTATGAATTGGAAACTTGTCCAGTGCATTCATACAGGCATCAACAGCTTCGTCAAAAAGTGTATCACCTGTATATGTTATCACCCTAAAAGAAACCAATGAACCAAACCTGTCAATTTCTAAACGAACTTTGGCAGATTTCCCTACCGAATCGGCCGGAGGAAAAAACTTAGAGTAGATTTCAGCATGTATTTTAGCCAAATATTCATTGACTACGCCAGAAGAGTCACCTACAAGCTTGATGTCCTGCTTGGAGAGTTTTAAGTTTTTTACCAAGGAGCTTGCCTCGGTTGACTTTTCCGTCCGAGTCGCTTTCGTCTCGATACGTTTTTGTATCTTCTTGATGAACTTATCGTCTACTGTCGACTTCTTTGTCTTGTTCCTCTTGACAAGTTTTTTCGTCTTGACATCACCAAATAATGATGAAAGATCTGTATTGACTTTTTGAGGTGGTGTCTCAATAGTCTCCAGGACTTTTTCTTCGACTTTCTCTTCCTTGACCTGTTGCGTTTTTTTTACCTTGATAGGAGGTGCCGTAGGTACATGATTAAGATTAACAGCTATATAGTCTGAAGAGCTCAATTGCACATGTTTAATCCGTGTTTCTTGCAAGATAAACAGAAAAAACAGAAGCGTAAAAGAAGTAAAAAGAGTTAAAGAGACAATCCCACCCAAGTAAAAGTAGTGATCATTATTACGTGCAAGCAAAAACTTATCCGTTGGTAGCCAAGGAGACTTCGGTAAAGTTGGCTCGTTTTACCGTAGAGAGGATAAACATAACCTCTCCGTATCCCAAGTCTTTATCGGCTGAAATCATCACTGCAGACTTTGTGTCAAGGTTCTTTTGAGCAAAGAGGTAGAAGTTGTCTTCAAAATCATCTACTTTGAATTTTTCGCCATTGACCATAAGCTCTCTGTTTTTGTTGATCGAGATATGAACAGGCGGTTTTTTAGTCAATGCTTTTTTTGCAGAACCCTTTGGAAGCTTTATAAGCTCTTCATAGACAATGGTCGGTGCGATCACCATCAAAATAGCCAATAAAACCAACATCACATCCACTAAAGGTGTGATATTAAGTTCCGGGTTTTCGTCCCACTCATAATGCATGACAATTAATCTTTTGCTTTAGCGATAAGTGCATCAGACTGCATGCGGATAAGCCCTGATAGCTCATAGGCTTTGCGCTTTAGAAGCTGATGAAAGGTATAAGCGAAAATTGCAACGAAAATACCTGCTGCAGTTGCAATAAGTGCATCTGAGACACCAACAGCGATTAAGGACATTGAAGCAGAAGCCTGGCCAATATCTTTAAATGTATCCAAAATTGATACGACAGTACCAAAAAGCCCAATAAACGGAGAAGTCGAAGCGACTATAGATAAAGAACTCAGCCCCTTTGTTGCATCTTTTGTTGCAACATACTGACATAGATCCAATATCTCTTTATTGATTTTTGTTGTGCGCCTTAAAAATGGATCGATATAAGAGAGTGTAGAGACGTAGTTAGAACCCATAAGAAGAGATTCAAGTGACTCTTTTTCTTGGGAGACCCAGCTTTGCAGGGAAAGATAACGATAGATAAAAACCCACGTTATTGTAATGAAATATAGAGATAAAACACCCAGTACCAATAGGGTAACAGGGTGAGAATCTGAAATAAATGTCGAGAGAGACTGAAACATTAGATTAGTTTCTGTGCAGCTGTCTCTAGTTTTGCAGACACGGCAGCAATCGCTGCTGTATTATCCGATGCAGATTTAACCAGCGCTTTTGCATCAGCCAATGCTTTTGCAATATCACTCTCATTATCACCGCGAATAGCAACAGCACCATCAGCGAGAACAACAACTTTGTTCTCGTCGACTTGCACATGTCCCCAGTTAACAACTACAGATTCAGTTTTTTTATCTTCTTTGACAAAGTCAATCACGCCTGCACTTAAAAGTGTAGTCAATGATGCATGATCAGGAAGAACGCCAAACTCGCCCTCTTCGCCTGGCAAAGTGACCTCAGTCACCGGGCCGTTGAAGATGTCGCCGTTTGGAGTAACAATTTCTAATTGAAGAGTATTCATGTGAATCCCTATTTGTTTTTCTCATATTTAGCGATTGCTTCGTCCATACCGCCTACCATGTAGAAAGCAGACTCTGGCATATGGTCGTAATCACCGTTTAGGATACCTTTGAAAGCACTGATAGTGTCTTCAAGTTTAACATATTTACCAGGTGCACCTGTAAATACTTCAGCAACGAAGAAAGGCTGAGAAAGGAATTTCTCAATCTTACGAGCACGTTCAACAGTAGCTTTATCATCTTCAGAAAGCTCGTCCATACCAAGAATCGCGATAATATCTTGAAGGTCTTTATACTTTTGTAATGTTTGTTGAACACCAACAGCAACATTATAATGCTCATCACCAATGATAGCAGCGTCAAGAAGACGAGATGTAGAATCAAGTGGATCAACCGCTGGGTAGATACCTTTTTCTGCAATCTTACGGTTAAGTACTGTTGTCGCATCTAGGTGAGCAAAAACTGAAGCCGGAGCCGGGTCAGTCAAGTCATCTGCAGGTACGTATACTGCTTGAACAGAAGTAATAGAACCTTTAGTTGTTGATGTAATACGGTCTTGTAAAGCACCCATCTCACGTGCCAATGTCGGTTGGTAACCAACAGCTGATGGAATACGTCCAAGAAGTGCTGACATCTCAGAACCAGACTGTGCAAAACGGAAGATGTTGTCGATGAACATAAGAACATCAAGACCCTTCTCATCACGGAAATATTCAGCCATTGTAAGACCAGTCAATGCGATACGGTTACGTGCTCCAGGAGGCTCACTCATCTGACCGTAGCACAGTGCAACTTTGTCCAATACGTTCGAGTCTTTCATCTCATGGTAAAGGTCATTTCCTTCACGAGTTCTTTCACCAACACCAGCGAAAACAGATAGACCGTCATGCCCGTGTGCAACGTTGTGAATAAGCTCCATAATGATAACTGTTTTACCAACACCAGCACCACCGAACAGACCAACTTTACCACCTTTTGCATATGGAGCAAGAAGGTCAACAACTTTGATACCTGTTTCAAACATCTCAGTCTTAGTAGACTGATCAACTAGTTCAGGTGGATCACGGTGAATAGACCATGTCGGAGCATCCGTTACTTGATCTCCACCATCAATAGTCTCACCGATTACGTTAAAGATACGTCCAAGAACTTTCTCACCAACAGGAACGCTGATTGGAGCACCAGTGTCGATAACTTCCATACCGCGAACAAGACCTTCTGACATATCCATTGCGATAGTACGTACGCGACCATCACCGATATGTGCTGCAACTTCAAGAACTAGACGAACATTAGTTCCCTCTACACTGTAATTAACTTCTAGTGCATCATTAATCGCCGGAAGAGTGCCTTCAAAATCAACATCTACAACCGGACCAGTAATTTGAACAATTTTACCTGCCATTTTTGCCTCCATTATTTCATCGACTCGACGCCACTGATAATCTCAATAAGCTCTGTCGTGATCGCACTTTGACGTGCTTTATTAAATTGAACGTTAAGTGATTTAACTAACTCTTTTGCATTATTCGTTGCTGCATCCATTGCTTGCATACGAGCAGAGTGCTCAGCTGCAACAGAATCAATCAACGCGTAATACATGTTATATTCAACATATTTCTTGATAAGTGAATCTAACATCTTTTCTGTATCTTCTGCTTCAATCTCAAGTACAGAAGCCGCATTTGCCTCTTCGTCACATGTGACATTAATCGGTAGTACCTGCTGTACATGTAACTCTTGAACAAGAGCATTTTTAAAACCGTTGTAAACAATTGTTACACCGTCGATCTTGCCATCCATATAATCTTGCATTGAAGATTGAATAAACTCAGCTGAACGATCCATATCCGGAGCTGAAGACAAGTCTTTAACTTCATCAAGCATCTCTACTTCATTGTAGTTAAAGAATTCAACACCTTTTTTACCTACACCGCGAAGACGAACTTTGACTTTTTTCTCTTTGTACTCCGCCATAAGTTTTTGAACAGCTTTAATGGTTTGGAAGTTAAATCCGCCACACAGACCTTTGTCTGCCGTAACAAAAATAATGTCAACCATTTCAGGATTATCAATGATCGCGCAAGCACGGTTTTCAATGCCACCAATCTTTTGGCATTGAATACGCGTTGAGATCTCAGAGATAACTTCATTCAATTTCGATGCAAAGAGTTTTGAACGACTAGCAAGCTCTTGAGCTCTTTTCAGCTTCGCCGTTGATACAAGTTTCATAGCACGCGTTGTCTTTTGCGTACTAGATACACTTTTTATCTGTCTTTGAATCTCTTTTAAGTTGGCCATATTAGTGGTCCTTAGTTAGCCGAAAAAGTTGATTTAAACTCTTCCAATGCTTTTTTCATTAATGCGTCAGTCTCATCATCGATTTTCTTAGAAGAACGGATGTTCTCAAAGATTTGAGGATAAGATGCTTCAACAAATGGATAAAGCTCTGCTTCAAAACGAACAACATTAGATGCATCCATGTCATCTAGGAAACCTTCGTTACCTGCGAAGATGATAAGTGCTTGTTTTTCAGCTGGTAGTGGAGAGAATGCAGGTTGCTTAAGAACCTCTACCATTCTTTGACCACGCTCTAGTTGGTTACGAGAAACTTCATCAAGATCAGATGCGAATTGAGCAAATGCTTGAAGTTCACGGAATGATGCAAGATCAAGACGTAAAGTACCAGCAACTTGCTTAGTAGCTTTGATCTGAGCAGCACCACCAACACGAGATACAGAAAGACCAACGTTGATCGCCGGACGGATACCTGAGTTGAAAAGATCAGTTTCTAGGAAGATCTGACCATCAGTAATTGAAATAACGTTTGTCGGGATATATGCCGCAACGTCACCTGCTTGAGTCTCAATAATAGGAAGAGCAGTTAAAGAACCACCACCTAATTCATCATTAACTTTCGCAGCACGCTCAAGAAGACGAGAGTGTAGATAGAAAACATC